>CALVFK010000039.1 GCA_944326805.1 uncultured Massilimicrobiota sp.
GATACAAAGATTGTGGCCGCCTCATTTAAAGGTGTTGAACAGATTAAGAATGCATTGAATAATGGAGCACAGGCGATTACAGCACCAGTAGACATCTTAAAGCAGATATTTAAGAATCCAAACATTGAAAAAGCAGTAGATGATTTCAATGCTGACTGGTATAGTATGTATGGTGAAGGAAAAGGAATTTGTGATTTATAGGAATAAAGGTATTTTATGCTTGGCATAGAATACCTTTTTAAGCACAAGAATTTACTTTATATGAAAATATATTTACAATAAATATAGGCAGGTGAAAGAAATGAAAGTTGTTATTATTGGTGGTGTTGCTGCTGGAGCAACTACAGCAGCAAGACTGAGAAGATTAAACAAAGATGTGGAGATTGTTATGTTTGAAAAAGGCAATTATGTTTCTTATGCGAATTGTGGATTGCCTTATTATGTGTCTGGAGAAATTCGTGAAAAAAGTGATTTATTGTTGATGACTCCTGAATTATTTAAGCAACGTTTTCAAGTGGATGTAAGAGTTGGCAGTGAAGTGAAAGCCATTGATCCGAAAAATCAAACAGTTTCTGTGTATAATCATATTACAGAAAAAACATATCAGGAAAGTTATGATCAGCTGGTGATTGCGACAGGGTCAGCTCCTATTCAATTACCTATACCAGGTATTGATCATCCAGATATTCAACAATTATGGACGATTGATGATTTTGTGAAAATTAGACAAATGGTTGAATTGAAAAATATTCAAACAGCTTGTATTATCGGTGGTGGTTTTGTAGGTATTGAAACAGCTGAAAATTTAAGAGAGTTAAATGTAGATGTAGATGTTGTGGAAAAAGGGGCACAGATTTTAAATAATCTGGATTTTGAAATGGTACAGCCTATTCATAAATATTTAAATAAAAAAGGTGTACATCTTTATTTAAATACAGAATTAATGGCTTTTGAAGATGACCATTCAAAAATTCAAGTGACAACAGATGCATTTACAAAGAGTTATGATCTGGTTATTCTTTCTGTGGGTGTTAAGCCTCAAAGTGAATTGGCAAAACAGGCAGGTATCGCATGTAATCAACGTGGAGGTATTATCGTTGATGAACATTTGATGACAAATATTCCTCATATTTATGCAGTGGGAGATGTCATTGAGGTTGAACATTATATCAATCATCAAAAAACGATGATTCCTTTAGCGGGTCCAGCAAATAAAGAAGGAAGAATTTTAGCAAATCGTTTAATGGGAGCCAATGAATCTTATCAAGGATCATTAGGCAGCAGTATTATAAAAGTATTTAAGATGGCGGCAGCGAGTACAGGGTTCAATGAAAAACAGCTACAGGCTCAAGGATTGAAAAGACATCAGGATTATGAGGTCGTCATTATTCAACAAAAATCACATGCAGGATATTATCCTGGTGCGACTCCTTTAACAATCAAAGTGATTTATGATTTACAACAAAAAATTTTAGGTGCACAGGTTGTTGGTTATGAAGGTGTGGATAAGCGTATTGATGTCATTTCAACAGCGATTCATTATCATGGAAAAGTGACTGATTTAAAAGATCTTCATATTGCTTATGCACCACCATTTGCATCAGCTAAAGATGCTGTGAATATGGTTGGTTATGTAGCTGAAAATATACAAAATGGTTATGTCAAGTTGATGTTACCGGATGAATATCAACAACAAAAAGATCAGGTGATAACATTAGATGTCAGAGAAGATGTTGAAAGACAAAAGGGATACATTGAGGATTCATACCATATTCCTTATGGTGAATTGACGAAACGTTATCAAGAATTAGATCCAAATCAGACTATTGTCATTTATTGTGCAGTGGGTGTCAGAGCCTATAATTGTGCCAGAATATTAATGCAAAGAGGATATCAGAAAGTTTACGTTTTAAGTGGTGGAATAGGATTTTATTTAGATTATTGTTTTAAATAATGAAATTCTTTTACGTAATCTTAACAAATTTTATACAAAAATATGATTTTTCTACTATCTAAAAAGATATACACTATGTGTGTCAATAAAGACGAAGGATAAAAAAGGAAGGGTTAAAATATGAAAAAATTCTCAGCTTTATTATTAGCATGTGTATTAAGTTTTAGCTTAGTAGGATGCGGAAGTAATGGTGGCAGTGATGAAGGAACTGCTGGAAGTGAAAATGTAAGTGGAACTGTTGCATTGAATGGTTCAACATCTATGGAAAAATTTGTGAATGGATTAAAAGAAGCAATTGTTGAAACTTATCCAGATTTACAATTAGAACCTCAGTTTACAGGATCAAGTGCTGGTGTTGAAGCGGTGACAAATGGAACTGCTGATATTGGTGATGTTTCAAGAGCTTTATCTGATGAAGAAAAAGCAGCTGGTTTAGTAGAAAACATTGTTGCTTTGGATGGTATTGCGATTGTCACTGATAAAGCAAACACAGCTTCAAATTTAACAACTCAACAATTAAAAGATATTTATACTGGTAAAATTAAAAACTGGAGTGAAGTTGGTGGAGCTGATCAAAATATCGTTGTTATTGGACGTGAAAGTGGTTCAGGAACAAGAGATGCTTTTGAAGAAATCTTAGATATTGCTGATCAATGTGATTTAGCTCAAACATTAAATGAAACAGGTGCAGTAGCTGCTGCAGTTCAATCTACACCAGGAGCTATTGGATATATTTCATTAGATGCTTTAAGTGATGATGTGAAAGCATTACAATTAGATGGTGTTTCACCAAGTGAAGCTACTATTAAAGATGGAACATATACTTTACAAAGACCATTCGTTATGGCTACAAAAGGTGAAGTAAGTGAACAATCTGCACAAGTTCAAGCTGTATTTGATTTCATTAATAGTGATGCAGGTCAAGAAGTGATTTCATCAGTTGGTTTAGTTTCAGCAAAATAATGAACAAGGAGGGAAACCTCCTTTTTTTGTTTGTAAAGAAAAGGTTAAAAAAATAAAGAGGAAAAATGATTAAAAACAAAGAAAAAGTGAAAAATATAATAAAAAAATAAAATACTTTACATAATCTTAACATTCTTTATACAAAATCTTGCTATTTCTTTTACATAAAAAGATATACACTAGCATTGATTTGTGGAGCTATAAAAAAGAAGGGGTTTAAATATGGAAAGAAAGACAATCAGTATTATTGCAAATAGAAAAACGAAATCAATGGTAGAAAAAACAGCTTCTGTTATTTTTATTTGTTGTGCAGTTGTTTCTATTGTAGCTGTTGTTGGTATTACAGCATATATGTTTGTTTCAGGGACACCTGCTATTTTTAAGGTTGGGTTAACTGAAATCTTATTTAGTAATGTTTGGGCACCAACAGCTGCCAATCCACAATATGGGATTTTAAATATTATTCTAACATCAATTGTTGGTGTGTTCTTTGCAATTTTAATTGGTGTTCCTATTGGTATTTTAACAGCTGTCAATTTAGCAGAAATTGCAAATCCAAAAGTAAGAAATATTATTAAATCAGCTGTTGAATTATTAGCAGGGATTCCTTCAGTTGTTTATGGGTTATTAGGAATTTTAATTATCAACCCATTGATGTATCAATTAGAGTTAATGATTTTTGCTGGTTCAAAAACACATCAGTTTACTGGTGGGGCTAACTTAATTTCAGCTATTTTAGTTTTAGCAATTATGATCTTACCAACTTTGATTAATATCACAGAAACATCTTTAAAATCTGTACCAGATGATTATCGTAAAAGTTCACTTGCTTTAGGAGCAAGTCAAATGCAGACGATATTCAAAGTGGTTTTACCAGCTGCTAAAAATGGTATTATGTCAGCTGTTGTATTAGGTGTTGGTCGTGCAATTGGTGAAGCAATGGCTATCTTGCTTGTAGCAGGGAATTCAGTGAATTTACCACTTCCATTTAATTCAGTCCGTTTTTTAACGACAGGGATTGTTTCAGAAATGGGTTATGCATCAGGTACACATCGAGAAGTCTTGTTTACAATTGGGTTAGTTCTCTTTATCTTTATTTTAGCAATTAATTTAATCTTAACATTTATTTTAAAACGAGGTGGAGAAGATGGAAAATAGTATTTTTGATAAAAAAAGTAGATTAAGTGATAAAATCTTGAGTTTTCTCATTCAATTATCCACTTTTATTTCTGTTGGTTTGTTGGTTGTGATTATTGGTTATATTTTGATCAGAGGTATTCCAAGTTTTGATTTTGGTTATCTTGTCAATACAACAAGTATTTTAAAGAATACAGTAGGTATTTTACCTAATATTATTAATACTGTTTATATGATTGTTGTGACTTTAATTATTGCAGGTCCAATCAGTATTGGTGGAGCTATTTATTTAAATGAATATGCTAAAAATAAAAAGTTTGTTGAAGTCATTTCATTTACAACAGAAGTTTTAGCTGGTATTCCATCTATCATTTATGGTTTATTTGGGATGTTGTTCTTTGGAAATTTCCTTAAATTAGGTTATTCTATTTTAACTGGGGCTTTGACTTTAGCTATTATGATATTACCTATTATTTCAAGAAATACACAGGTTGCCTTGCAGGCTGTCCCAAAAAGTTATCGTGAAGCAGCATTAGGTATTGGAGCGACAAAATGGTATATGATTCGTACAGTATTATTACCAAGTGCTATTCCTGGAATCTTAACAGGTATTATCTTGGCAATGGGAAGAATTGTGGCAGAATCTGCAGCTTTACTCTTTACTGCTGGAAGTTTATCAATGTTACCAAGAGGATTATTTGAACATTTGTTCTCAAGTGGTGGAACATTAACAATTCAGTTGTATTTAGAGATGGCTAAAGCCAATTATGAAGTCGCATTTGTCATTGCGTTGATTTTGATTGTTGTTGTATTAGTATTGAATTTCTTAGCAAAATGGATTTCTAAGAGATTTGATGTCAATAAAATTGATTAAGGAAGGTTAAAGAAATGAGTGCAAAAATTAGTTCTAAAAATTTAAATCTTCATTATGGAGAAAAACATGCATTAAAAGATGTGAATTTAGATATTGTTGAAAATAAAATAACGGCTTTTATTGGTCCTTCTGGATGTGGGAAATCGACATTCTTAAAGACTTTAAACAGAATGAATGATTATGTGAATAATGTAAAAATTGATGGTGAGATTACTTTAGATGGAGAAAACATTTATGATCCACGTGTTGATACAACAGTCTTACGTAAAAAAGTAGGTATGGTATTCCAGCAACCCAATCCATTTCCTATGAGTATTTATGATAATGTAGCTTATGGACCAAGAATTCATGGTATTAAAAATAAAAAGAAATTAGATGAAATTGTTGAAAGAAGTTTAAAAGCTGCAGCTTTATATGATGAAGTTTCTGATCGTTTGCATACATCAGCGTTGGGGTTATCAGGGGGACAACAACAACGTTTATGTATTGCCAGATGTTTGGCGGTAGAACCTGAAGTGATTTTACTTGATGAACCAACAAGTGCTTTGGATCCTATTTCTACTTTAAAGATTGAAGAATTATTGATGGAATTAAAAGATAAATATACAATTGCGATTGTGACACATAATATGCAGCAGGCATCACGTATTGCTGATTATACAGCTTTCTTTCTTGTTGGAGAAATGGTAGAATATGGTGAAACAAAAGACATTTTCTCAATGCCTAAAGATAAGCGTACAGAAGATTATATTACTGGTCGTTTTGGTTAAGAGTTGTGTTTTTTATAAAAAACAAATATAATGGAGGTATGGAAAATGATGAGAAAATTATTTGATGAAGAATTAGAAAAACTAAATGTTGATTTAACAAAAATGGGGCATCTTGTTGAATTAGCTATTGAAAATATGATTGATGCATTTAAACATCAAGATAAGACTTTAGCTAAAGAAATCATTACAAATGATCGCTTGATTAATGATATGGAAAGAACAGTGGAATCAAGAGCTTTTAATTTGATTTTACGTCAACAACCCATTGCATCAGATTTAAGAAACGTTACAACGGCTTTAAAAATTGTGACAGACTTAGAAAGAATTGGAGATCAGGCAGCTGATATTGCTGAAATTATTATGAATTTTGAAGGAGAACATGCTTATAGAACGGTAGAGCATATTCCAACAATGGCTAAAAAAGCAAAGATTATGGTTCATGAAGCCATTGATTCTTTTATTAAAAAAGATTTATCTACGGCTCGTTTGGTTAAGAGCATGGATGATGAAATAGATGCTTTATTTGAAGAAGTGAAACAGGAAGTTATTGAAATTTTAAAGGAAAATAGTGAAAAAATTGATTATTGCATTGACTTTTTGATGATTGCCAAATATTTGGAAAGAGTTGGAGATCATGCTGTGAATATTTGTGAATGGTTAGAGTTTAATCAAACAGGGGCTGTCAATGATCATAGATTAATTTAGGGGAGGATATGACAATGAACGAACGTATCTTTGTTATTGAAGATGATGAAAACATTCAGGAGATAGTCAAACTATCTCTTGAATCTAATGGCTATCAAGTGACATTGTTCGATAATGCGATTGATGCGGTTATTGAAATTAAAAGAGATGCACCGGATTTGGCTATTTTTGATGTCATGTTACCTCAAATGGATGGCATTTCTGCAGTTAAAAAGATTAGAGAAACAAATACAGAAATACCTATTTTGATTTTAAGTGCTAAAGATAGTGAAATTGATAAGATTCATGGTTTGGATAGTGGTAGCGATGATTATATGACAAAACCATTTGGTGTTTTAGAGCTTTGTGCTCGTGTTCGTACATTGTTAAGAAGAGTTCATCCAAAATCAAAAGTTTTAAGAACGCCATCTTTAACTATTGATAAATCAACACATGTGGTGAAGCTTCATCAAGAAGTGATGGATTTAACACATAAAGAATATCAGTTGCTTATTTATTTAATTGAGAATAAAGAACGTGTTGTAGAAAGAGATGAATTGTTAAATAATATATGGGGATATGACTTTATAGGTGAATCAAGAGCTTTAGATGTGCATATAAGATCACTTCGTAAGAAGTTGAATGATGATGGGGAAAAATATATTAAAACAATTCGATCTGTAGGTTATCGTTTTGTTGAAAAGGAGGAGGATAAGTATGACTAGATCTATCCTCCGTTATTTTATTGTTATTTTAATTGTTGCATTACTTAGCAGTTGTACAATCTCAGCTATGCTTGTATCTAATAGTATTTTAGATACTACTGAGCATGATATGTTATATTCTTTAAAATTGATTGATTATGCTTTGGATTATAATCAAAATCTTGATGAACAGATAGATGAATTGAACCCACTGGCATATAGTGATGATACACGTATCAGTATTATTGATCTTCAAGGAAATGTTGTGGCAGATACGGCGAGAGATTCAATTTTAGAAAATCATTTAAATCGTAATGAGGTACAGGAAGCACTTCAGAACGGAGAGGGGTATGCTCAAAGAAAATCTGAAACAACACATGAAGATATGCTTTATGTAGCATTATACAATCAAGGGGATTATATTCTTCGTCTTTCTATTCCTTATCATGGTATTATTGATTATCTCCCTTCATTGATTCCAGCATTTGCATTGAGTAGTGGTATTTCTTTCTTTATTGCTTTTGTTTTATCAAGAAAATTAGCAATTACGATTTCTAAACCTATTATTGAGATTAGTGAAAGTTTGGATCATATGAGTAAAGATTTTAGAGTTGATTTAAAGGATTATGATTATCAAGAGTTTAATGTGATTGTTGATACAATTTATAATTTATCTCATAGATTACGAAAATCTATGCGTCAAGTGAAACTGGAAAGAATCAAGATTGATGAAATTCTTAAACAAATGAATGAAGGATTTGTTTTATTAGATGAAGATTATCAGATATTAAGTATTAATGAAATGGCTGTTTCAATTTTAGGAGATATGAAAGTTCATGACTGTATTTTTGACTATCTTTATTATCCGGATATTATTCAGGCTTTGAAAAATAATATAATGAAGCAGCAGGTAGAAATAAAAATAGATCATAATATATATGCCTGTTATATTTCGCGTGTGGATTTTGGGACAACTTTATTATTTGTGGATATTACAGCATCTAAAAAAGCTGAAAAAATGCGTAGTGAATTTTTCTCTAATGTTTCTCATGAATTAAAAACACCAATGACTTCGATTAGAGGCTATAGTGATTTATTGGCACAGGGAGTTGTTCAAAATGATAAACAGAAACAAATGATGTTAGAAAAAATTCAGAGTGAAGTGGATAGTATGTCGAGGTTGATTAATGATATATTAATGTTGTCGAGATTGGAAAGTATGGATATTGAAGCGGAAATTATGCCGTTAAAAATGAAAGGAATTGTTGATGAAGTTCTTGAAAGTTATGAGGTAGAAATTGCGAAACATGATATTCATATAAAAAATGACTTTGATGAGATGACATATATGGGAAATCACCAGCAAATTTATACTTTGTTAAATAATTTGATTGGAAATGCAATTAAATATAATAAAGATCATGGACAGGTGTTTGTGGATATTGAAGCACAAGGTGATGGAATGAAGATTGTTGTAGAAGATACAGGAATTGGTATTCCGTTAGCTGATCAGGGGCGTGTTTTTGAAAGATTTTATCGTGTTGATAAAGGAAGAAGTAAACAACGTGGTGGAACAGGTCTGGGACTGGCTATTGTTAAACATATTGTTTCAAATTATAGGGGAACGATTTCTTTGAAAAGTGAACTCAATGTTGGAACAACAATTGAGATTGTTTTACCACAACAAAAGAGACATTAGTTCTCTTTTTTTAGTTAAAGCAGATGAGTAAAATAGAACTAGGTGATGAAATGTGAATCTGTTTTATTAATAAAGAGAAACATTTACTATATTAGATCATGGATGGCAGATGTTTCTTTAGTGTGTCAACTTAAAGAGTTGCAATATCGTGAAGTGGTGGAAAAAATAATTGTTTAAAGAATAAACTGTGATTTTTATGAAATTGATATTTATATAGAGATGATTCACAGTATAAACGAGAAATAAGATGTGTTTTGTAGTTTGATTCAATAGATATGTCCATGACATCAACCAATTTTCACCACTTTTGGTAAGTTTATAGATAAGTTTAGTTTGTTTTCTATGAAAATGGAGAAAAAAATTGAAGAAAAAAGTATGATGAAAAGGGAGAAAAAGAGAAAAAAGAAAAAAATATGCAAAAAAGGGTTGCAAAGGGGAGGGATAGATGATATTATAGATGAGCACTCGAGAGAGAGGGCGACAGGAACATTGAAAACTGAACAGTAAACACGTCAATAGATAAGAAAGAAAAAAGAAAGAGTCAAGAAGACATGAAATTGTCTGAAGATAGAGAGACAATGGAGAGTTTGATCCTGGCTCAGGATGAACGCTGGCGGCGTGCCTAATACATGCAAGTCGGACGCATCACGCAAGTGATGAGTGGCGAACGGGTGAGTAATACATAAGGAACCTGGCCCTGCGAGGGGGATAACTGCTGGAAACGGCAGCTAAGACCGCATAGGCCCTGCAGTCGCATGAATGCAGGGTTAAATATCCTACGGGATAGCGGAGGGATGGACTTATGGCGCATTAGCTAGTTGGCAGGGTAACGGCCTACCAAGGCGACGATGCGTAGCCGACCTGAGAGGGTGGACGGCCACACTGGGACTGAGACACGGCCCAGACTCCTACGGGAGGCAGCAGTAGGGAATTTTCGGCAATGGGCGAAAGCCTGACCGAGCAACGCCGCGTGAAGGAGGAAGTGCTTCGGCATGTAAACTTCTGTTATAAAGGAAGAACGTCAGATGGAGGGAATGCCATGCGAGTGACGGTACTTTATGAGAAAGCCACGGCTAACTACGTGCCAGCAGCCGCGGTAATACGTAGGTGGCGAGCGTTATCCGGAATCATTGGGCGTAAAGAGGGAGCAGGCGGCAGTGCAGGTCTGCGGTGAAAGACCGGAGCTAAACTTCGGTAAGCCGTGGAAACCGCACAGCTAGAGAGCATCAGAGGATCGCGGAATTCCATGTGTAGCGGTGAAATGCGTAGATATATGGAGGAACACCAGTGGCGAAGGCGGCGGTCTGGGCTGCAGCTGACGCTCAGTCCCGAAAGCGTGGGGAGCAAATAGGATTAGATACCCTAGTAGTCCACGCCGTAAACGATGAGTACTAAGTGTTGGGAGTCAAATTTCAGTGCTGCAGTTAACGCAATAAGTACTCCGCCTGAGTAGTACGTTCGCAAGAATGAAACTCAAAGGAATTGACGGGGGCCCGCACAAGCGGTGGAGCATGTGGTTTAATTCGAAGCAACGCGAAGAACCTTACCAGGTCTTGACATGGAGATAAAGGCCCTGGAGACAGGGAGATAGATATATCTCACACAGGTGGTGCATGGTTGTCGTCAGCTCGTGTCGTGAGATGTTGGGTTAAGTCCCGCAACGAGCGCAACCCCTGTTGCCAGTTGCCAGCAAGAAAGATGGGGACTCTGGCGAGACTGCCGGTGAGAAGCCGGAGGAAGGCGGGGATGACGTCAAATCATCATGCCCCTTATGACCTGGGCTACACACGTGCTACAATGGACGGATCAGAGGGAGGCGAAGCCGCGAGGTGGAGCGAAACCCAGAAACCCGTTCACAGTTCGGACTGCAGTCTGCAACTCGACTGCACGAAGCTGGAATCGCTAGTAATCGCGAATCAGCATGTCGCGGTGAATACGTTCTCGGGCCTTGTACACACCGCCCGTCACACCATGAGAGTTGGTAACACCCGAAGCCGGTGGCCCAACCGCAAGGAGGGAGCTGTCTAAGGTGGGACTGATGATTGGGGTGAAGTCGTAACAAGGTATCCCTACGGGAACGTGGGGATGGATCACCTCCTTTCTAGGGAGAAGAGAAGATGTGGATACTGTTTGGTTTTGAGTGTATCTGAGAAGATGCATTCAAGGCAGGAACATTGAAAACTGAACAGCAAACTTTCTACAAGAAAGCGAAGAAAACGAAAGATGAAGAGATCAGGAAGAAGAAGAAAGGTCGAAATCATCTAGTTGCAAACTAAGAAAGCACGAAAAGAGAACACTTTAGGTTAAGCGAAGAAGAGCGTATGGCGGATGCCTGGCCACCAGGAGGCGAAGAAGGACGCAGCGAACGGCGAAACGCGACGGCGAGCAGTAAGCATGCAGTGACCCGTCGATATCCGAATGGGGGAACCCGTCATCCATGAGGATGACATCGATGAAGAATCGAGGCGATACGCAGGGAACTGAAACATCTCAGTACCTGCAGGAAAGGAAAGTAATAACGATTCCGTAAGTAGTGGCGAGCGAAAGCGGAGGAGCCCAAACCATCTCAGGATGGGGTTATAGGGGTGCCGGAAAAGCCTATCGGACATGACAGGAGAAGCGCAGGGGAAGGCGCAGCGAAGAGGGTGAAACTCCCGTATCCGAAGTCGTGGAGGAAGGCGAGGCAGGCCCTGAGTACGTCGGGACACGAGGAATCCTGACGGAAGGATCGAGGACCATCTCGAAAGGCTAAATACTCCCTGGTGAGCGATAGTGGACCAGTACCGTGAGGGAAAGGTGAAAAGAACCCCGGGAGGGGAGTGAAAGAGAACCTGAAACCATATGCTTACAAGAAGTCAGAGCCCGTTAAGGGGTGATGGCGTGCCTTTTGTAGAATGAGCCGGCGAGTTATGATGTGGAGCGAGGTTAAGCAGGGGATGCGGAGCCGAAGCGAAAGCGAGTCTGAAGAGGGCGGAAGTTGCATGTCATAGACCCGAAACCGGGTGATCTAGCCATGATCAGGTTGAAGTCGGGGTAAGACCCGATGGAGGACCGAACCGACCCCCGTTGAAACGTTGGCGGATGAATTGTGGCTAGGGGTGAAATTCCAAACGAACCCGGAGATAGCTGGTTCTCCCCGAAATAGCTTTAGGGCTAGCGTCGCGGAAGAGTCGCATGAAGGTAGAGCACTGAATATGTGATGGCCTCACCTCGAGGTACTGAGCATAATCAAACTCCGAATGTCATGAAGACGTACGCGGCAGTCAGACCATGGGTGATAAGGTCCATGGTCAAGAGGGAAACAGCCCAGACCATCAGCTAAGGTCCCCAAATGCATGCTAAGTGGAAAAGGATGTGGAGATGTACAGACAACCAGGAGGTTGGCTCAGAAGCAGCCATCCTTGAAAGAGTGCGTAACAGCTCACTGGTCGAATGACTCTGCGCCGAAAATTTACCGGGGCTAAGCATGATACCGAAGCTATGGATTTACGATGTAAATGGTAGGGGAGCGTTCCAGACAGCGAAGAAGCGATACCGTAAGGAGTCGTGGAGCGTGTGGAAGAGAGAATGCCGGTGTGAGTAGCGGCACGTGGGTGAGAATCCCACGCACCGGAGACCCAAGGTTTCCAGAGGAAGGTTCGTCCGCTCTGGGTAAGTCGGGACCTAAGGCGAGGCCGAGAGGCGTAGTCGATGGACAACAGGTAGAGATTCCTGTACTTACGGTATGAATGAAGGAGTGACGGAGAAGGCTAGGTGATCCTGCGGCTGGAAGAGCAGGTGCAAGCGAGGTAGCAGATATCCAGGCAAATCCGGATATCGGGAAAGCGAAGGCGTGAAGCGGATGGAAAGCCAAGGCAAGTACAGAAGTCATTGAAGCCAGCTTCCAAGAAAAGCTTCTAGTGATAATCATACAGTAACCCGTACCGAAAATGGACACACATGGGTGAGGAGAGAATCCTAAGGTGAGCGAGAGAACTATAGCTAAGGAACTCTGCAAAATGACTCCGTAACTTAGGGAGAAGGAGTGCTCA
>CALVFK010000040.1 GCA_944326805.1 uncultured Massilimicrobiota sp.
ATGACAACTTTTTAAAATAAACCTAAGCGATGCAATTCATGATAAATTCCATCATCCTGTACACTTTCACATATAGCGTCCCCATATTGTTTTAATTCCTGAGAACCATTTCCCATAACAACACCACGTCCACATGCTTGAATCATTGCACAATCATTCATACTATCACCAAAAGCAATTGTATCTTGGATAGGGACTTGAAGATATTCACAAACCTTTTGCACTGCAACACCTTTATCTGTTTCTTTTAAAATAATTTCACCATTAATCACATCTTGTGAAAAAATTTCATGAATAACAAAATGAAACTTATCAGATAGAATACGTTTTGGTTCTTCTAACTGTTTTTCATTTTCACACATAAAACATATTTTTTGAACAGGTAAAGGATTTTCATCATAGTCTTTTAATGGCTGGATATTAAAATATTCCTTTTGTTCATTTAATAAACGTTGTAACTCAGAATTTAAATGTTCCCCATCTTTTAAACGATGCTTTACAAATTCATAATTCATCTTTTCATCTTGAAAAGTAACATGATTTGTTTCCAGATTATATAAAACATGATGTTGTTCAAAAACATCTCTTGCTAGACGAATATCTTCCTCTAAAAGACATGTTTCAAATATCTTTTGACCATGTACTTCAATATATCCCCCAGCACTACAGATGATGCCATCAAAACCCAGTGAAAATAATGATCTTGTTCCAGCATAACTTCTTCCAGTACATAAAAAGACTTCATGTCCATTATGTTGCACTTGATGGATAGCTTCTTTAACTTTTGGCGATACTTCACCATCTGGTAACGTGAGTGTTCCATCAACATCTAAAAATATCAGTTTCTTATTCATTCAATCACCCTTTTTTTATCATAATCAATTTTTATAAAAAATGAAAATTTATTTCATAAATTGAAACTACAAACATATTTCAAAACGTCCGTCTACAGACATACCTTCAAAATACAAAGTAAAAGATTGTGAATCATTTTTAAAATATGTATCATCTTTTGTATAGACACTTTTTATCAGAAAATCATTCCATGCCCCATTTTCAATAAAACCTTATCTTGAATTTCTAAATGTCTTGTAAAAATAACGCATGTGATAATATGTCTTATCTAATACAAGTGTAAAGCTTATTGTATAGATAACCGTTTCAATATGACATATAAACAATAAGATTCATATCCAATGCAAAAATAAAAGAGTTTACAATAATGAAAAAATATCTTTTCATTTTCATTCTTCAACTTTATAAAGAAAAAAACGCATATGCGTTTTAATACATGGTGCCGACAACAGGACTTGAACCTGCAACCTGATCATTACGAGTGACCTGCTCTACCGATTGGAGCTATGTCGGCATCTGTAAGTATTATAATACAAAAAAGAATAGATTTCCACTATTCCTTTGGTGCAATTTTCTTTAATAAGCCACTATGCTGTAATCTTGGTGATATAACCATATAAAGTATTGTTGATAAAATCACTGCTATAATCGCATTTATAGATGTTGTAATAGCATTCCATGAAGCCAATGCTTTGGCTGCATTGTCTGGTGCTCCTAAAATAAATGCTGTATAAAAATAGGAAAAAATCGGTTCTCCAATCACATTAAATAACATGCCTGCTAAAGTTGATAAGAATACTGCCTTCCATAAAGTCTTTCCTTGTTGATGCTGAATATGAAAAAGACGATGAGCAACAAAACCTGTAATGATACCAATTCCTAATTTCAATATTATCGTTTTAGGCGCAACAATCACATATGATGGATCAAGCAAATCTCCTATTCCCATTCCAATGGCACCTGCGACTCCTCCTGGTATACCACCTAATAATAAGGAGGCCAATACACAAAATGTATTTCCTAAATGAAATGATGTAAATCCTCCTGGTGTAGGAATTTTAATTTGTAAAAACATAAATGATATATAACATAATGCTGCCATCAATCCAATAACAACAACCTTTAATATTCTCGTATTCATCTCTATCACCTCAATATATACCACAGTATATACGATTATAGGTCATATGAAAATAGACAATTTTATATTTTTGAAAGTTTATTCAGTATTTGTCCATTTCATAATAATTTTGTAGATGTGAGGATATAAATAATGGACTGGATAATATAATACTATTCCTATTGATATACTCATATGATGAATGATGATATCTCCAAAATCATATGCATATTGAACATAATAACTTAAAAAATTAATAAGTAATTGGATATTTTCTATACCAAATATAACAGCTATAGAAATCAGTATTGTTTTTTTGAGAGAAAATTCATTTCTTAATATGAAGCCAAAAGGAATAAATAACGCTAAATGAAAAAGAGTATATTCTGGTAGTCTTCTTAGCTTGGAAGAAGGTAAATAAAAATCAACAGCCCACCTTAATTCTTCTCCAAAATGATAATATTCACCAGGATTTGTAACAAAAGGAAAAAACAGTATACATATGACAAATGATATATATAATCCTACACATAATGCGTAAAAAAGGCTTCTTTTCTTAAAGAAATACATAAAACAAAAAATAACTATTGAAATCAAAATAAATAATGGATAAGAAAACTCTATCACTTCCATATTGAAAACCTCCACATTCCTTTATTCTATATTATGATAAAGATGTGGATTTTACGTATAGACAGTTTTAAGATCAAGTTAAAATAAAGTAAAGTATATGTTTTAACGTTTAACTGGAAATTTTGCATTAGGATAAATCATTTCCATTCTTTGATCTGGAAATTGTTGATCAATATATCTTTCAACACTATTTTGGGCTTTTAAGCCATTTTGTCTTTGAGAATAACGTGATAAGGCTAATCCCGACATCAAAATATTGAAAGTCATAAAAATAAGGAAACACCATGTCATAATGACACCTTTTTTATATGTGATTTTTTCAATCCATGATGAGAGAACTGGATAAATCATTTTAATCCATACCACAGCAACAATTCCCCAAAAGAAACAAAACAATAAATTAATACGACCACCTAAATTAAAAGGAAGATGACTATAATCCCAAAAAACAGTACCAAAAACGATTTCAGTAAAAACACTACAGGCATACTCATAAGCCCCACCAACAAGAGTACCAAACATAAAGATAAAACGATCGCTTCTATCACGATATTGATATAAAAGCAAAGTCAATACAGCACAACCAATACCCCAAACAATAGAAAATGGTCCATAAACAACACTGCTACGACTCATAAGTGTTCCTGTTGTGATATAACAGAAAATCGTTTCTACAATATCTCCTAAAAAAGCACTTATCAAAAATAACCAGACAAGTTTATAAAAAGAGCATCCCTTCGCAAAAATAACGCTCTTTTTTGGACGAGGTGTATTTAAGATTTCCTTTTTATCCAAATGAGGATAAGCAGATACAAAGTGCTTTAATGTCCATTCTGATATTTTCATACCTAAACGATCTGCTGTTTTTTGCATGTTTTCCGACACATCTTTTACGATCCCTTTTTTCACACGTGATCGTGTACTTAAAATACCAGTTAATGTTCCTAATAAATCAATCCCCATAATAATGAGTAAGACAATTAATAATATCTCTCTTATAGACATAGGAATCCAATGTAATACACCTAATAGTAATGGTTCAATAAACTGTATACTGATAACTGCCATCAACCCCCAAAGAATTGTATAAGGCATGTGAACATAACTTCCAAATTGAAATCTCTTATGAGAACAATCCCACCATTTATGATGAAAGATCTGTTGTAAAAGAAAACCAGTCAAATAAACAACCATGAAAACAATAATAGCTCCACCTAAAAAGAGAAAGAACCACTGTCCTTTTAACTCATGTAAAAGGACTGCAAATAAAACACCACAAATCCCATAAGAAGGACAGTAAGGTCCATATAAAAAACCAACATCAATAAATCGATGACGGCGATAAGCCGCCAGTACTGTTCCTATCAACCATCCTATAAAAGAATAGACAAAAAATATCCCTAACTGATCATAAATAAAGCTTCCCATCATTTTCCTCCATTGATAATGTATATATCATAATGATTATTTATGAATAATTCATGAAGAAAAAAGAAAAAAATCAGAAAGATTTCCGATTTTTCCTTACATTTATTGTGATTTAACTATTTCAATGATTCCTGTTCTATTTTTTCAATAGCTTCACAAATAGATGATACAAGATGTGTTGCTTCTTTTTGTACCATCTCTGGTGAGTCATAAAAAGTAAATGAGCAATCAGCACTCTCCAACATAGGAATATCATTATAAGAATCACCGATACCATAGACACAATCCAAATGGAGTAATGATTTTAATTTTTTAATCGCTTCACCTTTAGAACATCCTCTTTTCACAATATCTATGTATTCCTTATTTTGAAAAGCCATAATTTCTTTATATGTTTCATTCAAATCTTGTGTCCACTGTTTTGCCTGTTTTTCATTAACAGCATTTATAGATAAGCCAAAAATATGGTCATCACCAATACAATCAATAGATTCAACATAGGTTTGGGCTAAAGGAATTTGAGAATTTTGAACTAATGTATAAATACGAAAATCAGCTTGAATAGACACTTCTGCTTTTTCATGATATTGTTCATAAATTGTCTTTGTCATATCTTTTGATAAAGTCTGTTCATATAAAACATGACCTTCTTTATCTAAAATACAAGCCCCACTACTTACAATATAGAAATCTGGTTGAATACAGTTTTCAAGATAATGTTGTACCCCAATCAATGGTCTTCCTGTACATAAACCAAATAAGTGATGCTTTTGAAAAGCAAGAATAGCTTTTCGATCCTCTTCTTTTACACCATCTTCAAAATATAAAGTTCCATCAAAATCACTGGCTAATGCTTTCATTCTTTTTCCTCCAAATATTTTTTAATCATTTCTAATTCTTCTTTTTTAATACAATGTGGTATTAAATTTTCAAAAACAACTCTCTGACATTCTTCAAAAGATAACCATTTTACACTTTCAATTTCTTCTTTTTGAAGTGTCATTTCACCATCATACCATAAAACATAAACACGTGATACTTGGACATTATGAAATGGCTGCTCATGAAAAATATGGAAGCTATCACTATAGCTTGTGCCAATATAATGCAATTGATCAATCGTTGTTTCAACACCTAATTCTTCTTTTAATTCTCGTAACGCTGAAGTTTCAAAGTCACTCCCTGCTATAATATGTCCTGCACTGGAAATATCATAACAACCAGGATAAGAATCTTTATTTAAACTTCTTTTTTGCAGTAATATTTCTACATCATCACGTTGTCTTAATAACCAGACATGACTTGTACGATGGCGTATCCCATGACGATGAGCATATTCTCTTTCAACAACCTGGCCAGTTGGTTGCCCCTTTTCATCAACAATATCTAAATATTCCATGACTCTTTTTCCTTTCGTTAAATAAAAGCTAAAATCTTTAATACCCAAATCCAAAACGTCAATGTAAAACCACTCAATAATGTTGTCAACATCACAACATTACTACTTAATACACCTGTATATCCCATGTTTTTTGCCATCACAAAACACGTGACAGTAGAAGCTGAACCTAACATTACTAAAATAGCTACAAGTTCTTCATTTCTAAATCCAAAAAGAATAGCCAATGGTAAAAAAATAGCACAAAAGCCAATAAGCTTAAAAAATGCAGCTATACAAGCAGGTTTTATTTGACTGATGGCTTTTTCTAGTTCAAATGAGGCTCCCATTGCGATTAAACCTAATGGTGTTGCCATGTTAGCTATGTAGGATACACTCTTCGATAAAATCACAGGCATTGATAACTGGCATAAAGACCAGATGACCCCTACAACAATACCAATAATAATAGGGTTGGTTAATATACCTAGACATGTCTTTTTTAATAATCGTAAATCTAATTTTTGTGATTGTCCAAATGAAAGAATAATCACAGCAAAAATATTATACAAAGGAACACTGCCAATAATCATCAATGGTCCCATTGTAGAATGACCATATATATTTTGGATTAAGGCAACACCTAATAATGCAGCACTGCTACGATATGTGACTTGAACAAATTCAGCTCTTATTGATTTTTGAGTCAAAGCACAGGAAATAAAAGCTGCAATCGTAATACTTAATAAAGTGGCAACAAAACAAAAAGCAACAAATGGAAAATTCCATGCTTTATAAAAGTCAACTGTCGCAATATCTTGAAATAATAAGACAGGCAAAGGGACAAGAAAGACGAATCTGTTAAGTTGTGAAGCAAAGCTTTCATGAATCCACCCTATCTTTTTCAAAATCATTCCTAAAACCATCATGAAAAAGACAGGAACAGTCGCATTCAAACTAAAAATCAAGTTTTCCATTTAATCCTCTGGAAACAAGATTTTTAATATACGTTCTAAGCCTTGTTCATCAATAGAACGACAAATCAAATCTGCTTTTTGTTTTAATAATTCAACTGCATTGCCCATTGCGACACCCACTTCGCAATATTCAAACATTTCTAAATCGTTGACCCCATCTCCAAAGGCATAAGTTTCATGACGACTCATATGATAATAATCTAATACTTTTTGAATACCTACAGCTTTTGAAACAGTTGGAGAAAAGAATTCAAAAGCATTTTCACTGCCATGTTCGTCATGATGGATAACACAACTGAATCTTTCTTTAATATATTGTTCTATTTGTGGTTTATCTTTATTTGTAACATTTGCTTCAATTTTAATGGTTCTTTTTAAAACTTCATCTTTATCAAAATCACGTTTAAACATATCTTTAAAACCTCTCGTAGAGAAAAATTGATAAAGTTCCTGAAAACTATGATCAATATAAATAGAATTTGCTGTTTCAATCATATAATCACAGTTTAAATCCTCTAACATTTGTATTGTCTGAACACATAAATCATAATCCATACAATCCTCAAAGATAGATTGACCATCAATTTCTACATATCCCCCATTTGCAAGAACATAACCATCAAAACCAACATTCAAGAAATGTTGATTCATCATAGCTTTAGGTCTACCCGAACAAATCAATATTTTATGTCCTTGTTTTTGAATCCTTTTCAATTCATGAATAACACCTTCAGGTATTTCTAAAATACCTCTATTGCCATCGACCAATGTTCCATCTACATCAAAAAATAATATCTTAGACTTCATAAACTTCTCCCCCTATGACGTCCATTATACAAGAAAATCATGTTATCCTTTTATTTTTTTCTAAGATTGAAAGAAAGCTTCTTATTGATGATTGCATAAAAAAGAGATAAGAATTCATCTTATCCCTATTCACTACGTAAAGCAGATACTGGATCACTTTTTGCTGCTTTCTTTGAAGGAATGATACCACCAATAAGTGTAAGAATAACACTCAAAACAATAAGAATCACTCCTCCAGTTACTGGTAACGATGCACTCACATCCACATTACCAGCAATAGAATGAATAATCATATTACCTGGTATCAATAATAATAAAGTAATCACAATTCCTAAAACACCTGCTAATAAACCAACAATAAATGTTTCTGCATTAAAGACTTGTGAAATATTACGCTTCGAAGCTCCAATAGCACGTAAAATACCTATTTCTTTTTGACGTTCTAAAACACTAATATAAGTAATAACCCCTATCATAATAGAAGATACAACCAATGAAATAGCAACAAAAGCTATTAAGACATAACTAATAACATTAATAATATCTGTTACTGATGACATCAATGTTCCAACATAGTCAGTATATGAAATGACTTTATCTTCATCTGTTTTTTCCATCTTGGCATTATAATTATCCAAAATATCAATCACATTCTGTTTTGTTTCAAAATCTTTGGGATAAATATTAATTCCACTTGGCTCATCAAAATTGGCATATCCCAAAAGTTTTAAATTATTTTCATATGTTGAAGTTTCTGTTGTCATTAAAGACATCATTAATTCTGATAATTCTTCTTCATCCATGTTCATTTGAATAGATTCAGCAAAAACATCAGGATTGATTTGGATAGCTGATTGCATATTTTGAGCTAAAGTACCCATCTGTTTTGTCATTTGTGCATTGATTTGATCTTGAATAGATTTTGATATCTCAGCTGTATATTGACTCATTATAGATTGCATTTGCGTTTGTAATGAAGTTGCAAACTGCTCTGTTAAACCACTTTCTTGTAAAAGATGAATCATTTGTTGTTGAAGTAATGTTTGAGCACGGTTTGTTGCTATATAATTCATAAAATAAGTTTGCATCTGAGTTGGATCCAGCAAATTATTTTCTGTCATATATTTTTGAAAATCTGTTGTTATAGCTTGGCTTAATGTTTCAATCTGTTCCCTTGAAAATTGCACATCTAACTGTGATAAAATACTATTCATATCAATAGTAGGCAAGGAAGACGTATCTAATTTTATTTGACTTAAATCTAGATTTCCCATACCTTTTGTTAATTGACTTTCATCAATTGTAAAAGCACTTTTTAATTTTTGTGTATCAATTGTAAATAAAGAATTCATATCAAAATCTTTATTTTCTTTTTCATCAAAACGTTTTCCAGTTAAAACATCTATTTCTTTATTTTCTAATTGTTTTTTGACTATATCACTTGATTGTGCCTGTTCAATGATATGTGTTGTTAATGTGTAAGGATATCCAATTCCCGTTTTCAACATCGTTGCTGAGGCACTTTCAGAAGGTTGAACAATACCGACAATCTTTATTGTTTCACCATTTTGAATTAAATTTTTCATATAATCATGATCTTCTCTTTTATCTTTATAAAGATCATATTTTTCATCATACTGATAATAATCACTTGCATTAACAAGTTTAAATTCTTTATTTAAAACATCTTCATAAGAATAAGATTGATTATTTTCTATTTCATCAACATCCTCTTCTTTTGCAAACTGATCCACCATTTTATCTAATTCATCAAAGTCCCTTAGCCCTAATGTATAAGACATCAAATCATTAATTTTACCACTCTTTGTTAAAACAAGGACACATTCATTATAATTTTGTGGCCAGCGACCAGCTTTGACATCATATTGATCTTCATATAAACTCTCATCACTAGGCATCTCAAAGAAAACATCGGTACTCATCATTGTTGACATCATACTGTTTCCACTGCTGGATGACCCTAAACCTAAAGATTGAAAAGACTGGTCTGGATGCACTTGTCGTATCTCTTTTGTATTTGTACTATAAATTTGTGGTGACACATTGTAAGTATATTCCACTGCATTTGTATATTGTTTTATATTTGTATTGGATTCATCTAAATATTGTTTTAAAGAAGCCAAATCATTAGCACCAATCTTAGAAAACATATTCGTAATCATCTGTAATACTTGAATATCGCCTTCTTGTTTTTCTTCATTTTGATTATCTTGAACATCCACCATCATAGATGTCATATCAAAACCTGTACTTTGTATTTGTAAGGGATATTCTGATAATGTTTCTTCTTCAATAGATTGTATATATTGATTCACGCCATTAGAAAGCGATAATATCAAAGCAATACCAATAATACCAATCGATCCTGCAAAAGATGTTAAAATCGTTCTAGCTTTTTTAGTACGCAAGTTATTAAAACTTAAAGATAACGCTGTTAAAAATGACATTGAAGATTTACCCATGTTTTTATGTTCTGGTTTTTCCAGTTTATTTTCACTTACATGATATGGACGAGAATCACTACGAATCGTTCCATCTTTCAATTCTACAATACGTGTTGCATAATCTTGAGCCAGTTCTGGATTATGTGTTACCATAACAACCAGACGATCTTTTGCGACTTCTTTTAAAAGCTCCATAACTTGAACACTTGTATCACTATCCAATGCTCCTGTTGGTTCATCAGCAAGTAAGATATCTGGATCATTTACTAGTGCCCTTGCAATAGCGACACGTTGCATTTGTCCTCCAGACATCTGATTTGGCTTTTTATGTCCTTGATTACCAAGTCCTACCTGCTCTAACGCTTTTTTGGCACGTTCACGTCGCTCTGCTTTAGAAATACCTGATATTGTTAAAGCTAACTCAACATTGGAAAGAACTGTCTGATGGGGAATCAAATTGTAACTTTGAAACACAAACCCAATCGTATGATTACGATATGAATCCCAATCCCTATCTTTATATCTTTTTGTAGATATTCCATTAATAATCAAATCACCTTGATCATAACGATCTAACCCACCAATAATATTCAAAAGTGTTGTCTTTCCACTTCCACTTGGTCCTAATATTGCAACAAACTCATTATCTCTTAAATTCAAACTCACACCATCCAGTGCTTTTTGAATTAAGTTACCTGTTTTATACTGCTTGTGTATATTTTTTATCTGTAACATTCTTCTATCCTCTTTTTTATGAATATCTACTATTAAATCTCTTTAATTTGAATTAAAAATGAACATTTTCATATATTTATCATTTTATATTATCTTCGACATATTTCCCGGGAAATAGATTTTTATTTCATTGAACTCAAATTGATATTTTCTAATGCAAGTAACATTCTTTTTCTTTCAAGACCACCAGCATATCCTGTCAAACTCCCATCTGTTCCAACAACTCTATGACACGGAATAATAATCGAGATAGGATTATGCCCAACAGCACTACCTACTGCCTGAGCAGACATTGATGGTTTATTCATTTGTTTAGCTACTGTTTGTGCAATAGATTTATATGTTGTGGTTTGTCCATAAGGTATATCACACAATATTTGCCAGACTCTTTTTTGAAACTCTGTGCCTTCAGGTGCTATTTTTAATCTATTAATAGAAGGATTGTAACCATCAAAATATTCATCTAGCCACTTTTTTGTTTCTCTTAAAATATTTGTTTCCTTTGATACAGGTATTTCTTTTATATTTCCCATATAATATTTTTGCCCTTCTATCCACAAACCTACTAAACAATCTTCATAACTCACTAGCAATAACCTCCCTAATGGAGATTGATAATATGTCTGATTATACATGCTTTCACCCCTCTATATTCTATCATTTTCTTTCATCCACAACAAACACCGTTCTTAAAAAAGAATATCTCTTGACATTAAATATGTTTATTTATATAATACATGCGTATAGAAAAAAGGCGATGAATAGAAGAGTAATTGTTATGATGTATGACTAGAGAGTCCTGTGGGTGGAAATGGATGATAATAATAGCAATGAAAAAAGACTAGGAGCTGTATTTTGGATCGTAAGTGATAAAATAACGTGTGCCACGTTACAGGCTAGACTCTGATAGGAGTTGATAAGGTTTATGTAGTGATACATAAATAAAATAGGGTGGTAACACGATAATCTCTCGTCCCTTGTGGATGGGAGTTTTTTTATTGGAAAGGAGATAAACATGGAAGAAAGACAATTTAGTGAACAAGAATTAGTAAGACGTGAAAAACTTGATTTTTTAAGAGAAAGAGGTATTGATCCTTTTGGACAAAGATTTGATGTCACTGCTTTTTCAAAAGATATTAAAGAAAAATATGTTGGAAAAACACATGAAGAATTAGAAGAAGCAGCTATTGAAGTCAAAGTTGCTGGAAGAATTATGACAAAACGTCGTAAAGGTAAAGTATGCTTTATGCATATTCAAGATAAAGAAGGACAAATTCAGATTTATGTTAGAAAAGACGTTATTGGTGAAGAAAATTATGAAGTTTTAATTAAAAGTGATATTGGAGATATTGTAGGTATTATTGGAACTGTTTTTGTAACAAATACGGGAGAATTATCTGTAAAAGCTTCTGAGTATATTCACTTAACAAAAGCATTACGTCCTTTACCAGAAAAATATCATGGTTTAAGTGATATTGAAGAAAGATATAGAAGAAGATATGTTGATTTAATTATGAATGAAGAAGCAAGAAAGATTGCTTTTACAAGACCAAAGATTATTCGTTCTATCCAACATTATCTTGATAATCTTGGATATACTGAAGTGGAAACACCTGTATTAAATCCTATCTTAGGTGGTGCTTCTGCTCGTCCATTTATTACACATCACAATACTTTAGATATTAATTATTATTTAAGAATTGCGACTGAATTATCTTTAAAAAGATTAATTGTTGGTGGAATGGATGCTGTTTATGAAATTGGTCGTTTATTTAGAAATGAAGGTATGGATAGAACACATAATCCAGAATTTACAACAATTGAAGTTTATAAAGCATTTAGTGATTTGGAAGGTATGATGGATTTAACAGAAGGAATTATTTCAAATGCTGCAAAAGAAGTTTGTGGTACATATGATATTGAATATAAAGGACATCAGCTTTCTTTAGCACCAGGTTTTAAACGTATTTCTATGACAGATGCTATTAAAGAAAAAACAGGTATTGATTTTGCAGGAGATATGACTTTTGAAGATGCAAAACGATTAGCTAAGGAACATGGTATTGAATTACAGCCACACTATGAATATGGTCATATCATTAATGAATTCTTTGAAAAATATGTGGAAGAAACAATTGTTGAACCAACATTTGTTTATGGTCATCCTGTAGAAATTTCTCCACTTGCGAGAAAGAATCCAGAAGACCCTCGTTTTACACAAAGATTTGAATTATTTATTTGTGGTAATGAATATGCTAATGCATTCAATGAATTAAACGATCCTGATGATCAATATGAAAGATTTGCTAATCAGTTAAAAGAAAAAGAACTTGGAAATGACGAAGCCAACGAAATGGATTTAGATTAT
>CALVFK010000041.1 GCA_944326805.1 uncultured Massilimicrobiota sp.
TGGTGGAGGTTAACGGGCTCGAACCGCTGACCCTCTGCTTGTAAGGCAGATGCTCTCCCAACTGAGCTAAACCTCCAACATGGCTGGGATAGCTGGATTCGAACCAGCGCAATGACAGAGTCAAAGTCTGTTGCCTTACCGCTTGGCTATATCCCAACAGTGCTTATTTAATATATCAATTTTTTTGAGTATAGTCAATATTTTTTAAAGGAAAATTTGATTTTTTTCTTATTTGCATACAAAATGAAAAAAGATGAATCGTTGGATTCATCTAATTTTCTAACAATTTTTCAATACTTACAAGTTTTACACACAATACAAATAATTCTGTTGCTTGTTTTAATTCATCTAAAGGAGGGTAGGAAGGCGCAATTCTGATAATGGAATCATGAGGATCATGACCATAAGGGAAAGTGGCTCCAGCATCTGTTAAGATTACACCTGCTTCTTTACACTTTTGTACTATCTTTTTAGCACAATCTTCAAGTGCTTCAAAAGTAATAAAATAGCCACCCAATGGTTTTGTCCATTTTCCTATTTTTAAATCCGCTAACTCTCTATGAAAAATATCAATAACCATTTCGAACTTAGGTCTTAAAACATCTGCCTGTTTTTCCATATGTTGTGTTAAGCTTTCGACATTATGAAAATATTGAGCATGTCTTAACTGATTCAATTTATCATGTCCAATTGACTGTACAGTCATATGTTTTAAACTGTCTTTTTTGTTGTTGAGTGAAGTAGCCATAGCAGCTACACCTGCACCTGGGAAAGTCACTTTAGATGTTGAACAGAATTCAAAGACCATATCTGGATTTCCGGCATCTTCACAAGCCTTTAAAATATCTTTAACATGACTTTGCTTATCTGCATATAAATGATGAACAACATAAGCATTATCCCAAAAAATACGAAAATCTTTTGCGGCTGGTTTTAAATGTGCAAATCGATCAACAACTTTATCTGAATATGTAATACCAGAAGGATTGGAATATTGAGGAACACACCAGATTCCTTTCACTGTTTCATCTTCTTGAACATATTTTTCGACTAAGTCCATATCTGGTCCATTTTCATCCATTGGAATGGGAATCATTTCAAAACCAAAATGTTCTGTAATCGCAAAATGACGATCATAACCAGGAACCGGACATAAAAATTTGATTTTGTCTAAACGACACCAAGGGGCATTTCCTAAATAACCATGGGTATAACCACGACTGATCTGATCAAACATAATTGTTAAACTTGAATTTCCATAGACAATAATATGTTCAGGTGTCGTCTTTAACATATTTGCAAAAAACTGTTTTGCTTCATCAATACCATCCAAGATCCCATAATTACAATAATCTTTTTGATTTGAAAAATCATAATGACTATTAATAGTATCTAACATGGGCATAGAAAGTTGTATCTGTGAAAAATCAGGTTTCCCACGGGCCATGTTTAACTGTAAATGTAATTCTTTCATTTCTTGATATTGTTTTAATAAGTCTTGATGTAAAGCTTTTAATTCTTTTTGATTCATGTCTTGATATGCTTTCATTTTCTCTCCCTCACTTTGAAGTCATTGTATCTTTTCATTATATAAAATGCAATCTTTATTTGATGAAAATCTTTTATTCATTCATATGTAAACGATGTAAAATGACAACGAAGGTTGTCTGGTCTTTATGACTTGTCGCAAAGATTTCTCCATTATGTATTTGGATGATGTTTTTAGCAATCGCTAAACCTAGACCTGTTCCACCTGTTGATGAAGAACGTGAGGCATCACTACGATAAAATTTATCAAAAATATATGGTAAATCAGCACTATCAATAGGATTGCCATAATTCATAATCTTAATAGTTACTGTTTCATCATCATTCAAAACTTCAATTTTAATCTTTTTACCATCCTTACCATATTTGACGGCATTAGATAATAAGTTATCAAAGACTCTTGCGATTAATTGCCCATCACCTTTAATAAAAAGGTTGTTTTGACTTGTTTTGACTTCTGGAATAATCTGATATTCTTGAAAAGTTGGATAAAATTCATCAACAATCTGTAAAACCAGTTCACTGATATTGATTGTCGTCATATGAACTTTCACATTGGCTTGATCTAGACTGGTAAATTCAAATAAATCATCCATCATACTTTGTAATCTTTTAGATTTTTCATAGGCCACACTAGAATATTTTTGAATTTCTTCTTTTGTCAGTTGCTGATTATTTTTAATCAGTTCCAGATAACCAACAATGGTTGTCAATGGTGTTCTTAAATCATGAGCAACATTTGTAATTAAATCATTTTTTTGTTTTTCAGCATTTCTTTCAGCATCATAAGCCATACGTTCATTTTCTTTTAGAATCTCACTTTCTTTTTCTTTATCGCTTAAAGTCTTAGCTAAGGCATTGATATTAGCCGCTAGTAAACCAAGTTCATCATCATATTTAATTGGTGCTTCAACTTCATAATCACCAGCTGTGACTCTTTGAATCGTTCCACTTAAAACATCAATGTATTTAAGTGTGATATTCATTAAATCTGAAAAGGTCACTAAAAAGATAAGTAATGAAATAAAGAAAGCCAGAATATATAACCATTCATAAGGTAAATGAAATATATTGGTATGTTGTAAGATAATCATTAATGCCAGATCACATAGAAAAGCAATAAAATAAGCAACAATAATATTGATAAATAAACGCCATCGAAAACTACTGATAAGTAATCGTTGAATCTTTTGAATCATAGTTCGAATTTATAACCTACGCCCCAAACTGTTTTGATATGTTGAGGATTTCTTGGCTGCCTTTCTATTTTTTCTCTTAGTTTTCTAATATGGACCATAATTGTATTATTAGAATTATTTGATTTCATATGCCAGATTTTTTCAAAAATATCTTCAATAGAAAAGACTGTTCCTGGTTGACTAGCCAACAAGACAAGAATTTCATATTCAATTCTTGTAAGTGCTAAAGGTTTTCCGTCCAGTGTGACTAATTTCTTTTGTGTATCAATAATTAAATCTGTTGCTTCAATCAAATGTGAAGAATGATTGATAGGCTTATTAAAAACTTGATAGCGACGAAGCTGTGACTTGACTCTAGCAACCAGTTCCATAGCGTTAAAAGGTTTACTGACATAATCATCTGCACCTGTCAATAATCCTTCAATTTTATCTGTATCAGCAGTTTTTGCGGAAACAATAATAACAGGCACATTATATTTTTCACGAATCATTTTTAAAGCCTGTATTCCGTCAATTTCAGGCATCATAATATCCAAAATAACAAGATCAATATGATACTCTAAAATATCATTCATCAAAGTGAAAGCATTATATCTTTTTTCAACTTGATACCCTTCTTGTGTTAAATAAATTTCAATTAAATCAGTAATTTCTTTTTCATCATCTACAACAAGTATATGAGGTGTATTCATGTCTTATCGCCTCCTAAACATATTATATAGAAATTTATAGAAACAACAATCTTTTTTCTAAAGAAAAAAATGTTTTAATCATACTTAGCATTTCATTTTGTTTTTCATAAAATGAAATAAAAAAGTTAGAAAGTTTTAAAGAAATTGTTAAAAAAGAGAAAAAAATGAAAGAAAGTACCAATGACTTTTTGTGATATTGAAAGCGTTATCAAAAAGAAATAAAATAGGCACAGAAGAAAGAGGAGGAAAATAATATGAAGGACAAATTAATGGAAGCTATATTAAAAGTGGCTGAAAAATTGCAGACAAATCGTTATATGTCAGCTATTAGAAATGCTTTTACAGCATTGCTGCCTATTACGATTTGTGGGGCGTTTAGTGTTTTATTTACAAGTGTTATATGTACACCAAATGAACAGGGGATTAGTTTAGCTAACTTTGAGATATTTAGATGGTTAGAAAACTTAAATCCAATGTTTGATGCTGCATATTATGCAACATTGAATTTCTTAACAATTGGTTTGGTTGTTTTGATTGCAATTGAACTAGGAAAACAATATGGAATACAACAAGATATGACTTTACCATTAGTGGCACTATCTTGTTATGTTACATTATGTGCCACAACAATGATTGTCACAAATGATCAGGGAATTTCTTTTGATGTTGCTGATGTGTTGGCAGTCAAGTATACAAATGCACAAGGATTATTTATGGCGATGATTTCAAGTATACTTTCTGGGGAAATATATATCAGATTAGTTAAAGGTGGAAAAATGAGAATTTCTTTGCCAGAAACAGTACCAAGTAATGTGGCTAACGCATTTAATGTATTGATTCCGGGTGTTGTGACTATCTTTATTATTTCAGGTATTGGATTATTATTTAATGAAGTATTTGGATATTCATTCTATGATGCAATTGCAAGATGGATTCAAGCACCACTCACAGGTGTTTTAACAGGTTTACCAGGTTATTTGTTATTGTTCTGGGTATCTACATTACTATGGGTTGTTGGTATTCATGGTACACAGACTTTAGGGGCTATCTATTCAGCACCAATGTTATTAGCTTTAACTGAAAATACCGATGCAGTTTTAAAAGGACTCGAACCTACAAATATTTTAAATACTGGATTTATTAGTTGTTTTACAATTATTACAGGTGCCGGGATTACTGGTGGTTTATTGATTGCTATCTTGCTATTCTCTAAACGTGATGATTATCGTACAATTGCAAAATTATCAATTGCTCCAGCTATCTTTAATATCAATGAAACAATGACATTTGGTTTACCAATTGTCTTAAACCCAATTTTAGCTATCCCATTTATGTTTGCGCCAGTGATTTCAGCAACATTTGCTTATTGGATGACAGTGATTGGATTTGCACAAGTGATTTCATTCCAAGTCCCTTGGACAACACCAGTAGGTATTATGGGATTTTTAGCAACCGGTGGACATATTGGTACAGCAATTACACAAATTATTTGTGTGGCTTTATCAGTTGTTATTTATACTCCATTTGTTTTGATTTCTAATAAACAGGCACAAATGGAAGAAAATCAAGCTTAAAAATAAAAATGAAAGGAAAAGGAAAAGACATGAGTAAAGTAGAATTAACAGAAACACAGAAAAATATTATTCAAATTCGTAAAAGAATGAATCGACGTTCTATTGAAGAAGAAAAATTTAATGGTTTTACAAAAAAGAAAATGTGGACATATTTATGGATTTTCCTTTTCACACCTTATGGGATATATCGATTATTTGATGAAAATAATGAATTTTTATATCAACAAAAAGTTGTATGGCTAATAGTTGGTATTGTTTATATTGTTTGTATGATTAATCAATTCATTCATATATTTTAAATAGGAAGGGTAAAGACTATGAAATTAATTATTGAAGAAAATGAAGAAAAAATGAGCGAAAGCTGTATGCATATTGTCTTAGGTGCTATGATGCAAGATAAACGTGTCAATATTTCATTGACTTCTGGACGTTCACCAAGGAAAATGTATGAAATGATGATTCCTTATGTTAAAGATCAGGAAAAATTCAAAGATATTCAATATTATATTTTTGATGATGGCCCTTATATAGGACAAGAACATGGTCCAATCTGGGAAGAAATGCATGAACTATTTTATACACCTGCTAATATTCCTGATTCTCAAATTCATAGTGTAACAGAAGATAATTGGGAAACATATGATGAAGAAATTAGAAATGGTGGAGGTTTAGATGTGATGGTCATTGGTTTAGGATGGGATGGGCATTTCTGTAGTAATTGCCCTCGCTGTACACCAATGGATAGTTATACTTATAAGATTTTACGTGACGATCAAGTTGCAGTCAATGAAACATATCGACCTCGTGACAATATCCCTTATGTTTATACAATGGGACCAAAGAGTTTAATGCGTGTTAAACATCTTGTGATGATTGTCAATGGTAAAGAAAAGGCAGAAATCTTAAAACAAGTTTTAGACTCACCAATTACTGATGAATTACCATCAACAATTTTAAAATTACATCCAAACTTTACGATTATTGCTGATAAGGATGCTGCATCATTATTAAATCCAGAAGATTATAAAAGATATTAATAAAGGAGAAAAACATGGAAAAGAAACCTGTAAAAATTGTTACAATTGGTGGTGGAAGTAGTTATACACCAGAATTAATGGAAGGATTCATTAAAAGATATGATGAGCTTCCAATTAGAGAAATTTGGTTAGTTGATATTGAAGATGGGAAAGAAAAACTTGAAATTGTAGGAGCAATGGCTCAACGTATGTGGGATGCTTCACCTTATGATGTCAAAGTGCATTTAACTTTAAACCGTAGAGAAGCATTAAAAGATGCCGATTTTGTGACAACTCAATTTAGAGTGGGATTATTAAATGCCCGTATTAAAGATGAAAGAATTCCTTTATCATATGGAATGTTAGGACAAGAAACCAATGGAGCTGGAGGTATGTTTAAAGCTTTAAGAACAATTCCAGTGATTTTAGATATTGTAGAAGATATGAAAGAATTATGTCCAGATGCATGGTTAATTAACTTTACAAATCCAAGTGGAATGGTTACTGAAGCTGTCATGAGATATGGAAAATGGGATAAAGTGATTGGTTTATGTAATGTTCCTGTAGGAGCAATGATGAAAGAACCACAAATGATTCATAAAACATTGGATGAATTAACATATAAGTTTGCTGGATTGAATCATTTCCATTGGCATAAAGTCTTTGATAATGCAACAGGAAATGATATTACACAAAAAATTATTGATGCCATCTATGATCCAGATGTTGATGATGGAACACCAAAGAATATCTTTAATGTGAAGTTCTTTAAAGAACAATTAGATCAAATGCAAATGATTCCATGTGGATATCATAGATATTACTATCGTCAAGAAGAAATGTTGAAACACTCTTTAGAAGAATATCATGATGTCAATATTGGAACAAGAGGTCAACAAGTTAAGAAAACAGAAGCAGAGTTATTTGAATTATATAAAGATCCAAATTTAAATTATAAACCAGAACAATTAACAAAACGTGGTGGAACACATTATAGTGATGCAGCCTGTGAAACAATTGCTTCTATTTATGCCAATAAGAATACACATATTGTTGTATCTACAAGAAATAATGGAGCAGTGCCTGATTTACCAGCTGATTGTACAGTAGAAGTTTCTTCGTTTATTGGAGCAACTGGGGCAAGAGCAATTGCCTTTGGACCATTACATCCTGCTCAAAGAGGATGGTTACAATGTATGAAAAATATGGAACTTTGTGTAGAAGAAGCTGCCGTGACTGGTGATTATAATTTGTTGCTTCAAGCTTTCACTTTAAATCCACAAGTGATGTCTGGAACAACAGGAAAACGTATTATGGATGAATTATTGATTGCACATAAAAAATATTTACCACAATTTGCTGATAAGATTGCCGAGCTTGAAGCAGAAGGTATCACGATTAAAGATGATATCGCAAGAGAATTGACTGAACAAGGATTATAAGATCACACACCTTATTGGAATCATTCCATAAGGTGTGTTTTTAAGTGTATTGTATAATGGTGTGATAATCGTTATAATACATATACTAGCAAATTGAACAAGAAAGGCAGGATGATAGATATGACGGAATTAGAAAAGATGAAACAGGGATTATGGTATGATGCAAACTATGATGAAGAACTTGTTCAAAAAAGGTATCAGAGTTTTGATTTATGCCATGAATATAATTTAACAAAACCAAGTTGTTTTGAACAAAAGAATAAGATTATGGAACAGATTTTAGGTTATTTACCAAAGAGCTTAGAGATTGTTGCGCCTTTTCAGTGTGATTATGGAAAGCGTATACAATTTGGTGAGTATGTTTTTGTCAATTATAATTGTTATTTTATGGATGGAGCGAAGATAACTATAGGTAACCATGTTTTTATTGGTCCTTCATGTGGTTTCTATACCGCAAAACATCCACTTGATTATCAAAGACGTAATGATGGTCTTGAACAGGCATTACCGATTGTCGTTGGGGATAACTGCTGGTTTGGTGCTAATGTCAGTGTCATGCCGGGTGTTACGATTGGAAGTGGTTGCGTGATAGGAGCTGGAAGTATCGTTGTTAATGATATACCAGATAATTCAGTTGCTGCTGGAGTTCCAGCGAGAGTGATCAAAACAATAAATCAATGATAGATTAAGTAAGGAGAAAACTATGGAATTTAATATAAGTCAGTTAAAGTGGACAAGAAAACCTCAAAGCTATGATATAAAAGAGGATAAAATTGAAATGATTACAAAACCATATACAGATTTATGGCAAAGGACTTATTATCATTTTAGAAATGATAATGCTCCTGTTTTACAGATGAAAACAAAAGAAAAATATTTTTCATTTGTAGTCAAAACTGAATTTGAGAGTCATCAGCGTTTTGATCAATGTGGCATTGTGATGTATTTGGATAGTGAAAATTGGTTAAAGGCTTCTATTGAATATGAAAATGAAGCATTTCAAAGATTAGGTAGTGTTGTAACAAATAATGGATATTCTGATTGGGCAACGACATCTATTCCAGCTTCTATAAAGTCTATGTGGTATCGTTTAAGCAGACGAGAAGATGATTTTTGTATAGAGTGTTCAAATGATGGTCAAGTCTTTCAACAAATGCGTATTTGTCATATGAATCAAGCTATAGATGAAATTCAATTTGGTATATATGCAGCAAGTCCAGAAAATTCATCATTCAAAGCGACATTTACTCATATGATGATGGGAGAATGTCAATGGATGGCACATGATGGACAACAACCAGATGAAAAATAAAAAGATCACTTATGATGATCTTTTTGATGTTTATATTCATATTGACGTCTATTTTCTCGATCTTTGATGACAGAGTTTTCAAAGTGATAAATATAATGAATATTGTTTTCATAATCTTTCATAAAGATGAGCATATAGATATTATCTAATAAAAATGTCATAGATATTTTAGACGCAAAAGCCCCTTGTTTGATAATGTTATTTTCACCATGATTTAAAATCACAGCATATTTACAAAGCTTGATTAAAGGAGAGTTTTCATTAGAAGTCACTAAAATAACAGGGATATTCAGATGAAGATTTTCAAATACCCAATTTTTAACTCTTGTACTCGTAGCATTATTACTGATAATAAAAGCAACTGGATTTTTAGATGTTTTAAAACGGTGAACATTTTCAAAACCTATTTGAGTATTGCAATAGATTGGTAGTCTGAGTTTTTGACATTTCATAACAAAATCTTGAGCAATTAATAATGAAGAACCTACACCATATACTGTGATTGCATCAGAATGATTCAATATATGAGCAATATTTTTTAATTGTTGAATATCTAATGAATGATAAACATCATCAATAATTTGATGATACATTTGATAAAATCTTTTAGGAATATCATCTTCTTTGATATTTTGTTCAAAAGGCATATTGATTTCAATGCGTTTTTCATTAAGAACTAAAGAATTGAGTTCAGAAGCAAATTTAATCTTAAAATCAGAATAGCCCTTCACGCCTAACTTTTTAGTCAATCTGACAATACATGAAGGAGATGTATAGGTGACTTTGGCTAATTCATCAACACTTAAATTAATAACTTCTTGAGGATTATTGAGTATAAAATCAATGACAGCTTGTTCATTGTGTGTGAATTTTTGACTTTCCTTTAATTTTTGAAATAATGACATGGTAGACCCCTTAAAGAATGTTTATCTTGATTCCTTTTCATCTAATTTTTTTAATTTCCATTGAATAAGGCGTTGAGAAAGTTTTTGAGAACGTTTCTTTTGTTTGAAGTCAAAATCCTTTTTATAAGAAGCAAACAATTCATGAATTTTACCAGTGGGATCTTCAATAATATGAAAACCACTCACAATTCCTTCTTTTTGACCAATATCATTTGCATCAAAGGGAATATAGTAATAATAATCCTGTGTATCATCAATAACTTTTAATAATTGTTGATGAAATCCAATCACATAATAATTCTTTCCATCTGTTAAATCAGCATTTTTATCGTGCCCAATAAATTGAACAATACCTATACAATCTACTTTTTCTTTTTCATTTGTTTCTAAATTTAGTCTTTCTACTTGCATCATGAGCCTCCTATTTATGCTTATAAGAATATTTTATTCAAAAAGTATGATAAATACAATATATGATTATGGAAAAGGAATGTTTTTCTTTTGGAAAAGTTTGAATTTTGATATGATAAAAACAGGTGATAAAAATGTTTACAAAGGAACAGATTCAACAGTTTAATACATTAGAAATGGAGATTGTTTTTTTATTGTAGAAAATTTAAAGAAAAAGGAGTATATGATGGATATTGAATTTGAAAATGCTAAAAGAAAAGATGTACCTGTTATTTTGCAGTTTATTAAAGAGTTGGCACGTTATGAGAAGTTAGAACATGAAGTGATTGCAGATGAAACATTATTGGAACAATGGTTATTTGATTATAAAAAAGCTGAGGTGATTTTTGTTGTGAAGAATCATCATAGAATTGGGTTTGCTTTGTTTTTTCATAATTTTTCAACTTTCTTAGGTAGAGCTGGTTTATATTTGGAAGATTTGTATATCAGACCAGAATATAGAGGTCATGGATATGGAAAAGCAACGATTAAGGAACTTGTAAGGATTGCTAAGGAAAGAGGGTGTGGAAGAATGGAGTGGTGGTGTTTGGATTGGAATCAATCGAGTATTGATTTTTATCTCTCTTTAGGCGCAAAACCAATGGATGAGTGGACAGTATATCGATTAACTCATGAGGATTTTGATCGACTTTTAGAATAATAAGAAAAAATAATTGCTTTGATAAATAATTTTTGTTAGAATAAGAAAGGGCACACGAGCTTTCCGCTTGGGGTGCGTTTTTATTTGAGAAAGGAGATAGTAAAATGGCTAAATTTATATTTGTGACAGGTGGAGTTGTTTCAGGCCTAGGAAAAGGATTGACAGCTGCATCTTTAGGAAGATTATTGAAACAAAGAGGATTAAAAGTGTTTATGCAAAAGCTTGATCCTTATATTAATGTAGATCCGGGAACAATGTCACCATTTCAGCATGGCGAAGTTTTTGTAACGGCAGATGGTGCAGAAACAGACTTGGATTTAGGACATTATGAACGTTTTATTGATGAAGAATTAAATCGTAGTTCATCTATTACAACTGGAAGAATTTATAGCGATGTTATTTCTAAAGAACGTCGAGGAGATTATTTAGGAGCAACTGTACAAGTTGTACCCCATATTACGAATGAAATTAAAGCGAAAATCTATGCAGCTGCTAAAAGCAGTCAAGCTGATATTGTAATTACTGAAATAGGTGGAACAGTTGGAGATATTGAAAGTTTACCTTTTATTGAAGCCATTAGACAAGTCCGTTTGGATATTGGATACAAAAATACTCTTTATATACATACAACATTGCTTCCATATATCGGTGCCAGTCATGAAGTGAAAACAAAACCAACACAACATAGTGTTAAAGAATTAAGAGGATATGGAATACAGCCGGATATTATTGTTTGTCGTAGTGAAAAACATATTGATCAGGAATTAAAAGAAAAAATTTCTTTATTCTGTAATGTTCCTGTAGAAGCAGTTATTTCTAATTATGATGTAGATGTTTTATATGAATTACCAATGATGTTATTGGAACAGCATATGGATGATTTGGTATTAGATCATTTAAGAATGACAGCTCCAAAAGCCGATATGACAGAATGGCAACAGCTTATTGAACGTGTCAAGGGATTAAACAAAGAATTGACAATTAAGATGGTTGGAAAATATGTACAATTACCTGATGCTTATTTATCGGTTAATGAAGCTTTGCGTCATGCGGGGTATTATGAAAATAGTATTGTTCATATTGATTGGATTAATGCTGAAGAAATTAATGATGATAATGTGGCAGATATGTTAGCAGGAGCAGATGGTATTTTGGTACCTGGTGGTTTTGGACAACGTGGTATTGAAGGTATGATTAAGGCTATTCGTTATGCCAGAGAAGAAAAAATTCCATTTTTGGGAATCTGTTTAGGAATGCAGTTGGCATCTATTGAATTTGCAAGAAATGTATGTCATTTACCAGATGTTAACTCTATAGAATTTGATGATATGTGTGAAACACCATTAATTCATTTAATGAGTGATCAAACATTAGATGATATGGGAGGAACACAAAGATTAGGTAATTATGATTGCCAATTGATCTCTGGAACACATGTTCATCAATTATATGGTAAAGAAATCATTCAACAAAGGCATCGCCATCGTTACGAATTTAATAATCAATATCGTGAAATATTAGAACAAAATGGTTTGACAATTTCAGGAGTGAATCCAGAAAGAAATCTTGTTGAAATTATAGAACTAGAAGATCATCCTTATTTTGTGGCATGTCAATTTCATCCAGAATTTTCTTCAAGACCAAATCGTAGTGAACCTTTATTTCAAGGCTTGATTACAGCTGCTTACCATCAAAAATATGATAAAAAGAACATTCAAAAATAGAATGTTCTTTTTATCTACGTTAATGAACTTAATTATAAATAATGTAGAATATCTTTTTCACTGTTAATATCAAATATATGTA
>CALVFK010000042.1 GCA_944326805.1 uncultured Massilimicrobiota sp.
GATAATATGTTTCGTTGCAAAACGAATGAAACGATAATATATTCAAGGAGCTAACTGTTATGAAAGAATCTAAAAATTTAGAGTGTAAAGAAACAATACAATCCAACACATTTCTCAAGACAGTCAGTGCTTTCGCAAACTATGGAACAGGAAGAATTGTTTTTGGAATTGATGATGATGGTCAAGTCAAAGGAATAAAAAATACAATAGATGATTGTTTAAGTATTGAAAACAAGATGAATGATAATATGAATCCTGTGCCAGTATATGATTTGAATATTAATGACGATTCAACAATTACTCTTACTGTTTATGAAAGTGACTTCAAACCTTATTTATATAAGGGAAAAGCATATAAAAGACACGATACTTCAACTATTGAAGTAGATAGACTAGAATTGAACAGACTTATATTAGAAGGAAATCATCAATCATATGAAGAACTTGTTACTCGAAAGTAAGATTTAACGTTTCAATGTTTAGAAAAAGCTTTGAAAGATAAATTGGCTATACAAAAAGTCAATGATGATATTTTGAAAACATTAGATTTATATACAAAAAATCATCAATATAATAATGCAGCAGCATTACTTGCTGATCAAAATAATTATAAGGGTGTTGATATTATAAAATTTGGTCAAGATATTGATGAAATTATGGATAGAGTCACTTTAGAAAATAAGTCTATCTTGTTGTTATTGGAAGAAAGTGTTGAAATGTATAAAAAATATTATCAATATGAAAAGGTTGATGGAACTTCTAGGAAGATTGTCAATCGTATCCCAGAAAATGCGTTTCGTGAAGCTATAGCCAATGCTATGATTCATCGCTTTTGGGACATCAATGCATTTATAAGAGTAAGTATGTTTGATGATAGAATCGAAATAAGTTTTCCAGGAGGTCTTCCTTCAGGAATGAGTGAAGCAGAATATCTCGATGGACAGATTTCAATGATTAGAAATCCAATTATAGGAAATGTATTCTATAGACTAAGATATATAGAAATGTTTGGTACAGGAATCAAAAGAATCAACAAATCATATCACAATTCTCTAACAAAACTACAATTCAAAGTCTATGAAAACTCAATAACAATTATATTGCCAACTGTATTAAGTACAGCTAGTTTAACAAGTGAAGAACAATTGATTGTACAGCTTTTTCATGGAAATTTAAAATTATCAAGAGCAGAAATAGAAAAACAAAGTCATTATAATAAGGCAAAGCTTATTAGAATACTGAATTCATTATCTGATAAAAATATTATTGATAAGTCAGGGAAAGGACGAGCTACTAAATATCAGTTACGATAGAGAAAAAAGTTTATTTACAAAATACAGATAATAGTAATGAGGATATTTTTCAAAAGTTAACTATCATACAAGAAGAACAAATAAATATATTATAGGAACTTTAGCCTATGCAAATGGATGTTTGTATAGGCTTTTTACATATATGAATTATATATGTTTAGTAAATATCTAGTAGGCAATTGCGATAATGCTTTGTTTTAATAAAATCTTAACTTAAAATAAAGACTATGAATATATCATTAATATCTTGCTTTGTTATACTGAAATCAAGATAAGAAAATGGAGGGGAAGAAAATCATATGTTGTATATGACAATGCCAGAATTTGCTTTCTTTATGGGACTTACATCTTATGTCATAAGAGATGTTTTTTCTAAAAGACATGTTTTTAATGGCTCAAAAAGATTATATATAATAGGAAGTATAGTTATAGGGTTATTGTTGTTTTTATTATATTTACATGATGAAATGAATTTAAATGATTTAAAGATTTTAATGATATATGTTCTATTTGTAGGTATGGATTTTTATAAAATGCAAAATCATCATTCTATTACGGAACATTTTTCATGGCTTTCATCAAGACAAGAAAATATGGTTTTAAAAGTTTGTGGAACTTCTATAGTCATTGCACTATTAGCTTTGTTGCTCACGATTAAGCTTATATAAAAAAGAAATAGCTTTATTTTGCTATTTCATTGAGAATATATGGTTTCTAATTGATTATCCAAGTTTTTTTGTTTGATTTCTTTGATTTGATTTTGACTATTATCAATTGTTATTTCTAAAGGGTATTTCTTTCCTGAAAGCATAGAGCCATAACCCTGAATTTGATAAATGCTATCTTCTATTTGATTCAGCTTATATTTTTTATAGTAATAATGACCTGAACCGTCAGAAATATGAATAATAATCTGGGATTGTTGCTCATGGACTTGATCAATATATAAATAGATAGGAACAGTTGTGAAAGTGTCTATGATGATCCATGCTATGAGAAGGGATATAAGCCCTCCAATAATGAGATGTATTTTCTTTTTATTCATGTTGTCCACTCCTCTTTTTCATTATATAAAAAAACGATATTATCTAAACAAAAAGTGAATACACAAAAATTTCATATTATTTTGATATATATAAGATGGTTATCAAAATGGAAGAAATGATTCGAGAAATTGTTTATATATGTGTTATGTTTATTGGGATTATATTATATGAAGTGATGAGTGATAAATGTCTGGTTTGTATTCTAGATAAGCCTTTGTTTCCAGATTTATTTAAGAAAGAATGGAAAAGAGAAGTTATACAGGATTGGCTTGCAGTCTTATTCTTATTTGTATTTCCATCTCTCTTTTTATCTTTTGGAATAGCATATATCAAAATAGCAATACTAGGTATTATTGTAGTTTATGAAAGCAAAACTTTACGCAAACTGAGAATCAGCCAGTATGTTTCTGATAAGCATTTTTTTAAGAGGGGAGAAGAATAAAATGTTATATATGACTTCAGCGGATTTTGTGGTTTTTGTACTTGCTTCGACATTGATTATTAAAGACGTGCTCTGTCGAGATTATCCGGCATATGGCTATTGGAATACATATAGGTATTCTAAAGGAATTTATTTTACTGGTTTGGTTATTGTTGCTTTGCTTTGGGCATATGTTTGTGATTTATTTTCAGGGTTTGATGTGAACTCTTTAAAATTGTATATCATATTTTTAATTTTCTTAGGTGTTGAAATTTATAAAGCTATGACACAGCAGTTAATAAGTGAAAAGTTTTCATGGCTATCTTCTAAGCAGGAAAATAAAGTATTAAGGATTTGTGGGACGGTTCTTGTTATTGGGATGTTGGCTTTGATTATTGCGATAAAAATATAAAAGGTTTGTCGTTTTGACAAACCTTTAATCATCCTGAAACACGTTATCGTATAGTGGTGTGACATATTGCTTATTAAAACATGCCATACATAAATCACAGGTATGTTCTTTTTCAAAATGAATAGATTTTTGAAGCCCTTCCTCACTAATAAAAGCTAGAGAATCAGCACCGATGTATTCGCAAAGCTCCTGAGTTGTCATTTTATGAGAAATTAATTCATCAAGAGTAGACGTGTCTACACCATAGAAGCAAGGATATTTGATTGCAGGTGAAGCAATTCTGACATGAACTTCAGTTGCTCCTGCCTCTTTAAGTAATTTGATAATACGTTTAGAAGTTGTACCTCGTACAATAGAGTCGTCAATCATGATGACTCTTTTTTGATTGACAATAGAAGAAACAGCAGAAAGTTTCATGCGTACACCCTGATCTCTTAATTCTTGTGTAGGTTGAATAAAAGTTCTTCCTACATATTTATTTTTAATCAATCCCATTTCATAAGGAATGTGTGAAGCTTCTGCATATCCAATGGCAGCGGAAATAGAAGAATCTGGCACACCAATCACAATATCAGCATTAACGGGACTTTCTAAATAAAGTTGTTTTCCAGCATTTTTTCTTGTTGTATGAACATTAATACCGTCAATGGTGCTATCAGGGCGTGAAAAATAAACATATTCCATCGCACAGATTTTATCGTGTATAGGCTGTTTTGTATAAAGACGAGATAACAATTGATTATCTTTGACTCTGACAATTTCTCCCGGTTCGACATCTCTTAAAAACTGAGCGCCTACAATATCTAGTGCACATGTTTCAGAGGCAAAGACATAAGCACCATTAGGTAGCTGTCCAATCGCAAGAGGTCTTAATCCATAGCGATCTCTCGCTGCATAAAGACGGTCTTCTAGAAGAATGAGAAAAGCAAAAGCTCCATCCAACTGTTCTAATGCCATACAAATACGATCAATCATATGACCTTTGGCACGTTTAATAAGATGTCCTAAGATTTCTGTATCTGATGAAGATGAGAAAATACTCCCTTGTTCTTCAAGCTTTTCTTTGAGTACATTCGCATTGACAATATTACCATTATGACAGATTCCCATATCACCATGCATAGTTCTAAATAAAAGAGGCTGCACATTCATAATGCCACCACCACCGGCAGTAGAATAACGTACATGCCCAATAGCGTGAATACCTTTCATTTGATTGAGTTTAGTGTTATGAAAAACTTCGGTTACAAGTCCTTCACCCTTATGAATAGAAAGCTGATGGTTATTTGCTACTAATATACCAGCACCTTCCTGTCCACGATGTTGCAGAGCATGTAAACCATAATAACAAAGTTTGGCAGCACTTGGGTGTTGAAAAACACCAAATACACCACATTCTTCATGTAATTCTTTTAAATTATCATCCATTTATATTCTCCTTATTCATAAAGAATAGGAGATATATATTGAGGGTTGTATAAGATGTTACACGATTATACAATTTTAGGATTCAATATCTCCTATTCGTTTTTATTATAGCGAAAGAATTTTGCTTTTTCAATAAATTTTAATAATAATTTATTAAAATGATAAAAAATCATTGACAAAAGAGTTCGCGTGTATCATAATGCAAGATAAGTAAACGAGAAATAAGCGTTTATAAGAAGGAGTGATAGATATGGAGAAAAAGATAACTGATATTTTTGGAACATTAGTATTTGATGAAGATGTTATGGAAGAAAGACTTGCGAAAGATACTTTCAGAGAACTTCAAAAAACAATGAAAGAGGGGAAATCTTTAAATATCAAGATTGCAAATGCTGTGGCGAATGCGATGAAAGATTGGGCAGTAGAACATGGAGCTACTCATTATACACACTGGTTTCAGCCAATGACAGGGGTCACTGCTGAAAAGCATGATGGTTTTATTGGAACAAATAAAAATGGGAAAGTCATTTTAGAGTTTTCTGGTAAGGAATTAATTAAAGGAGAACCGGATGCATCATCTTTTCCTAATGGAGGATTACGTGCAACATTTGAAGCACGTGGTTATACAGCTTGGGATCCAACATCTTATGCATTTATTAAAAATGGTGTATTGTGTATTCCAACAGCTTTCTGTTCTTATTCAGGACATGCCTTAGATAAGAAAACACCATTATTAAGAAGTATGCAAGCCATCAATAAACAGGCTTTGCGTATCTTAAAATTATTTGGTAATGATGAAGTGAAAAGTGTCAAAACAACAGTTGGGCCAGAACAGGAATATTTTTTAGTGGATAAAAAATATTATGAACAAAGAAAGGATTTAATTTATACTGGACGTACTTTATTTGGAGCACCATCTCCTAAGGGGCAGGAAATGGAAGATCATTATTTTGGAACAATCAAGAGTAGAGTTCAGGAATTTATGAATGAATTAAACGAAGAATTATGGAAATTAGGTGTTTTGGTAAAAACAGAACATAATGAAGTTGCACCAGCTCAACATGAATTAGCACCTATTTTCTCTACGACAAATATTGCGACAGATCATAACCAACTAACAATGGAACTGATTCAAAGAATCGCTAAAAAACATGGTTTGGTGGCTTTATTACATGAAAAACCATTTGATGGTATTAATGGTAGTGGAAAACACAATAACTGGTCATTATCAACAGATACAGGAGTGAACTTATTAGAACCAGGTGAAACACCACATGAAAATGCACAATTCTTATTGTTCTTATGTGCTGTGATTAAAGCAGCTGATGAACATCAGGACTTATTAAGATTATCTGTTGCGACAGCAGGGAATGATCATCGTTTAGGAGCTAATGAAGCACCACCAGCTATTATTTCTGTTTTCTTGGGTGATGAACTGTCTGAAATTCTAAAAGCGATTGAAGAAGATCGTCCATATGATTCAAAGGAAAAAGAAGTCATGAAGATTGGGGCTCATGTCTTACCTAAATTTCCTAAGGATACAACAGATCGTAACCGTACTTCACCATTTGCTTTTACAGGTAATAAATTTGAATTCCGTATGCCAGGATCAAGTTCATCTATTGCAGGATGTAATATTGTTTTAAATACAGTCATTGCAGATGAATTAAAAGAATTTGCTGATATTTTAGAAAAAGCACCAGATTTTTCATCAGCATTACATGCCTTGATTCAAGGCACAATCAAGGAACATAAACGTATTATTTTCAATGGTAATGGTTATGATGATTCATGGGTAGACGAAGCCAAAAAACGTGGATTAATGAACTTGCGTACAACACCAGATGCTTTACCATATTTTATTAAAGATGAAAATATTAATTTGTTTCAAAGACATAAAGTTTTTGATGAAGAAGAAGTGCATTCTCGTTATGAAATTATGATGGAAGAATATGTCAAGATTTTGCATATTGAAGCACTCACAATGGTGAATATGGCTCAAAAGGAAATCTTACCGGCTGTCAGTCAGTATTCATATGATCTGGCACAAAGATGTGATATGAAAGAAAGAGTTGCCAAATTAGAGAATGTTTATGAAAAAGAAACTTTAAAAGATGTTTCTACATTATTGGATCAGGCTTTCCAGGCTACACAACACTTGGATCAAGTCTTAAAAGAAGCTGAAGCGATTGAAGACTTTGAAAAAGCAGCCTTCTATTATCGTGATGAAATCATTCCAGCGATGAGTGCTTTGCGTACACCATGCGATGAATTAGAAAAATTAACTGCTGAAAGTGTATGGCCATTTCCAACATATGGCAAACTATTATTTGGTATTTTATAAAATGATAAAAGAGAGGGGTTATAACGATGTGTTCGATTATGGGATATTGTACACAACATGTATCAAAAAAAGTATTTTTAAAAGGATTTGAAAGAACACATACAAGAGGGCCTGATGCAATGCGTATTGTTGATACAGGTCAGGGATTATTAGGATTTCAACGTTTATCTATCATGGGACTCAATGAATATGGTATGCAGCCATTTCAAAAAGGGAATCATTATGTTGTGTGCAATGGTGAAATTTATGGTTTTAGACCAGTGAAAGAAGAATTGATGAAGCAGGGCTTTGACTTTCAAGGGGAGAGTGATTGTGAAATCCTGCTTCCTCTTTATCAAAAAATGGGTGTCAATATGTTTAAAGAATTAGATGGTGAATTTGCTTTGATTCTTTATGATGGAGATACAAAAGAATTTATCGCAGCCAGAGATCCTATTGGCATTCGTCCATTATTTTATGGTTATGACCAAAATCATCACATTGTCTTTGCTTCTGAAGCTAAAAATTTAGTTGGCATCTGCGATGAGATTATCCCTTTTCCACCTGGACACTATTATCAAAATGGTGAGTTTGTTTGTTATAGAGATATGAGTCTGGTGGAAAACTATTATCATGATAATCTTGAAACAATTTATACAAAAATACATGATTTATTAGTCAAAGGTATTGAAAAAAGACTGGATGCCGATGCTCCATTAGGTTTCCTGCTAAGTGGAGGTTTAGATTCTTCGCTTGTATGTGCTGTATCCTCACGCTTATTAAAGAAGCCGATTCGTACTTTTGCGATTGGCATGGAAAGTGATGCGATTGATTTAAAATATGCTAAAGAAGTGGCTGATTTTATTGGCAGTGAACATACTGAAGTGATTATTACCAAAGATGATGTGCTTCATGCGATAGAACCCGTGATTGCAGCGTTAGGAACGTATGATATTACAACGATTCGTGCATCAATTGGTATGTATCTTGTCTGTCAGTATATTCATCAACATACAGATATTAGAGTTTTATTAACAGGTGAGATTTCAGATGAATTATTTGGTTACAAATATACAGATTTTGCACCAAATGCTAAAGAATTTCAAAAGGAAGCTGAAAAACGTATTCGAGAAATTTATATGTATGATGTTTTACGTGCTGATCGCTGTATCAGTGTCCATTCATTAGAGGCACGTGTGCCTTTTGGTGATTTGGCTTTTGTGGATTATGTGATGCATATTGATCCAAAATTAAAAATGAATACATATGGAAAAGGAAAGTATTTATTGCGTAAAGCATTTGATAGAGGATATTTACCTCAAGATATTTTGATGCGTGAAAAAGCTGCTTTTTCAGATGCGGTAGGACATTCATTAAGTGATGAAATCAAAGCCTATGCTAATGATTATTATAGTGATCAGGAATTTGAAGAAAAAAGAAAGCATTATGATTTTGCGACACCTTTTACAAAAGAATCATTATTATATCGTGAAATCTTTGAAAAATATTATCCACATCAGGCACATATGATTAAAGGATTCTGGATGCCTAATTCCAATTGGGAAGGCTGTCAGGTTGATGATCCATCGGCCAGATTCTTAAAAAATTATGGGGATAGTGGAAAGTAGAGAGGATGATTGGATGAAAGAATATAATCAGGGATTACATAATGTCAAAGAACATGATGCCTGTGGTATTGGAGCTGTTGTGCATATTGATGGTAGACAGGATTACCAGGTTGTCGATCAAGCATTAACTATTGTAGAAAAACTGGAACATCGTGCTGGAAAAGATGCCAGTGGAAAGGTAGGAGATGGTGTAGGAATCTTATTACAGATTTCACATCGTTTCTTTAGTAAAATTACAAGACAGCTTCATATAGCTTTACCTCAACCCTATGATTATGCGGTGGGAATGTTTTTTTTACCACAAGATACACTGACAAGACAAAAAGCTATGAAAACGTTAGAGCGTATTGTCTTGAAACATCAGGCAACATTTTTGGGATGGCGTCAAGTTCCATGTCATGAAGATATTTTAGGACAAAAAGCCAAAGATTGTATGCCTTATATTATGCAATGCTTTATTGAAAAGCCTAAAACTTGTCAACAAAGAATGGACTTTGAAAGAGTTTTATATGTGATTCGTCGTGAATTTGAAAAATCTTCACCACAGACATATGTTGTTTCTTTATCTTCATCAACAATTGTCTATAAAGGGATGTTTCTTGTTCATCAGTTAAGACAGTTTTATGATGACTTGCAGGATCATGATTATCATAGTGCCATTGCTTTAGTACATTCACGTTTCTCTACGAATACCAATCCAAGTTGGCAAAGAGCTCATCCTAATCGTATGATTGCCCATAATGGAGAAATTAATACGATTCGTGGTAATGCGAATCGTATGCTGGCCAGAGAAGAAACATTAGATTCAAAGTATTTTTCATCAGATATGACAAAGGTTTTCCCAATTGTTGATGTACATGGTTCAGATTCAGCTATGCTGGATAATACATTAGAGTTCCTATATATGAATGGGATGCCATTAGCTAAAGCTATGATGCTATTGATTCCTGAACCATGGAAAAATACAGCCATGTCACAAGAGAAAAAAGATTTTTATCATTATTATGCCACAATGATGGAACCATGGGATGGACCTGCTGCTATTTTATTTTCTGATGGTATTTCCATGGGAGCCACTTTAGATAGAAATGGTTTAAGACCATCACGTTATTATATTTTAGATGATCAGACATTGATTTTATCATCAGAAGTCGGTGTTTTGGATATTGATGAAAGTCATATTGTCAAAAAATCACGTCTTCAACCGGGAAAAATGTTATTGGTTGATACACAAAAACAACAATTAATTGAAGATGATATCTGTAAAATGAGTTATGCGAAAGAACATCCTTATGGAGAATGGCTGGATTATTATTTATTACATTTAAAAGACTTACCAGCACCAGATAAGAAATCACATATTCATAGTCAAGGTGATCGTGATATCTTATATAAGATTTTTAGTTATACATATGAAGATGTCAAAGATATGATTTTGCCTATGGCTAAAAATGGAATTGAACCAACTGCGTCAATGGGAACTGATATTCCTCTTGCAATGTTGAGTCAAAAACATCCCACATTATTCCATTATTTTAAACAACAGTTTGCTCAAGTGACCAACCCACCGATTGATTCTTTAAGAGAAGAAGTGGTTGTGGATACAACAGTCTATTTAGGTTCAGATGGAAATTTATTGCAGGATCAGTCTGATAACTGTCAGGTACTGGAAATCAATAATCCTATTTTAGACAGTCGTGATATGGATAAACTCAAACAGTTAAATCGTGATGGCTTCCATAGTCAAGTCATTTCTTTATTGTATTATAAAGGTATTTCCTTAACAGAGGCTTTGAATCAATTATTCCTTGATTGTGATAAGGCTTATCGTCAAGGAGTCAATATCTTGATTCTTTCTGATAAAGGTGTAGATGATAACCATCTGGTTATTCCTTCATTGTTAGCTGTATCAGCTGTCGAAAGTCATTTGGTTAAAACAAAAAAGAAAACAGCCATGTCCATTGTCTTAGAAAGTGGGGAACCACGAGATGTTCATCAGTTTGCCTGTCTGTTAGGTTTTGGAGCGACAGCTATTTATCCTTATTTAGCTCATGAATGCATTATCGAAATGATACAGCTGAATATGTTAGATAAGGAAGAAAATAAAGCCATTGAAGATTATAATCATGCGGTTTTAAAAGGAATTGTGAAGATTGCAGCGAAAATGGGTATTTCTACATTGCAATCTTATCAGTCGGCACAAATCTTTGAAGTCGTTGGTTTAAAAGAAGATGTTATGGAAAATTATTTTCCAAACACTGTTTATCGTGTGGGTGAAAAAGGTTTGGCTGATATTGAAGATGATATCCATTATTATCATGATCATGCTTTTGATCCATTAGGATTAAAGACAGATACATCATTAAAAAGCTTAGGTTTCCATAAATTGAGACGTGGACCACAAAGTGAAGTGCATATGTATAGTCCTGAAACCATTGTTTTGCTTCAAAAAGCCACACAAACAAATGATTATCAGTTGTTTAAAGAATATTCTCGTCAGTTAGAAAGTCAGCCATTTGCTGTACGTCATTTATTAGAATTTGATATGACACAACGACAAGCTATATCTCTTGAAGAAGTCGAAAGTGTTGATAATATTGTCAAACGTTTTAAAACGGGAGCGATGTCTTATGGTTCTATTTCTAAGGAAGCACATGAATGTTTAGCGATTGCGATGAATCGTTTAGGAGGAAAATCAAATTCTGGAGAAGGTGGAGAAAATCCAGAAAGATTATACACAGAAGCCAATAGTGCGATTAAACAAGTGGCGAGTGGTCGTTTTGGTGTCACAAGTGAATATCTGGTGAGTGCTAAAGAAATTCAAATTAAAATGGCTCAAGGGGCAAAGCCAGGTGAAGGAGGACATTTACCGGGACAGAAAGTTTATCCTTGGATTGCGAAAACACGTTATTCAACACCGGGAGTCACTTTGATTTCACCACCACCACATCATGATATTTACTCTATTGAAGATTTAGCACAATTAATTTATGACTTAAAAAATGCGAATCGTGATGCCCGTATTTCTGTGAAACTTGTTTCAGAATCAGGCGTTGGAACAATTGCTTCAGGTGTTGCAAAAGCAGGAGCACAAGTTATTTTGATTTCAGGTTATGATGGAGGAACAGGTGCAGCCCCACAAAGTTCCATTCATTATGCCGGATTACCTTGGGAATTAGGACTTGCAGAAGCCCATCAGAGTCTGATTGAAAATGATTTAAGAACTCGTGTTGTTTTAGAAACAGATGGAAAATTAATGACGGGTAGAGATGTTGCTGTAGCTGCATTATTAGGGGCAGAAGAATTTGGCTTTGCAACAGCACCATTAGTGACAATGGGCTGTGTGATGATGCGTGTCTGTAACCTTGATACTTGTCCAGCAGGTATAGCAACCCAAAATAAGGAGCTAAGAAAACGTTTTGCAGGAAAACCAGAATATGTTATGAATTTTATGAAATTTATTGCTCAAGAATTGCGTGAAATTATGGCACAGCTAGGCTTCCATAGTGTTGATGAAATGGTAGGACATATGGAAGTATTGAAAGTGAAACCGGAATATCAGAAATTAAAATCATTCTTTGACAAAAAGAATCTTCATGTTCATTTTCAAAAAGAAGATACTTTCGATTTCCATTTGGAAGACAGTCAGGATTTGAAAGTCTTGTTGCCAAAATTTTTATCTGATTTAGATAGTCATCAACCTCATCAGGAAACAATACATATATCTAGTTTGGATCGTAGCTTAGGAACATTGCTGGGAAGTGAAATCACCAAACGTTTTCAAAATCATCTGCAAGATGATACTTATCAAATTCATTGTCTTGGTGGAGCAGGACAATCCTTTGGTGCTTTTATCCCCAAAGGTTTAACAATGCGTGTTGAAGGTGATGCTAATGATTATTTTGGAAAAGGTTTATCAGGTGGAAAA
>CALVFK010000043.1 GCA_944326805.1 uncultured Massilimicrobiota sp.
CAACCAAAAACTGTTTATCAGTAATATCACCAATGACAGCCTTTGTGGCAAATTCAGATACTCTTTGTACACATTCCGGGCATTTATCAACCGCAACAACTTCACATCCAAATTGAGATAATGTTTTGGTAACTGTTGAACCAAAAACCCCTAAACCTAAAACAACAATTTGTTTACTTTGCATTTTTCTATCCTATAAGAACATCCGCAGTTGGATACATGATGTCCTGTCCTTTCTTTTGTTTATATTTTTTAGCAAATACCAATACCATAGTCATTGGCCCAATACGTCCAATATACATTAATATAATTATGACAATTTTTCCCAACACAGTCAATGTTGGTGTCAATGCAGCCGATAAACCAACTGTTCCAAAGGCTGAAAAGACTTCAAAAATTAAATCAATAAAATCTGCACCTTCATTCATTGACAAGATAAATAATCCCAATGAACATATAAAGAAACTTAATATTGAAATTGTCAACGAACGTTTCACAACCTGATCATCAACACGACGTTTAAACATAGATACTGTTTCATGACCATTTTGCAATGAAAAAATATACATTAATGAAATAACCAATGTCACAGTTTTAATCCCACCAGCTGTTCCTGCAGGAGACCCTCCAATAAACATCAAGATGGACATAAATAGTTTTGTTGAATCATGCAACGCCGCCATATTCACCGATGCAAAACCAGCCGTTCTCGTCGTTGTTGACTGGAAAAAGCTGGCAAGCACTTTGTCACCAAACGATAATGAACCTATTGTCCCTGGATTATTATATTCCAAAAATAAGATAACAAGTGTTCCCCCCAACAGCAACGAAATAGTTGCAACTAAAACAACTTTTGTATGTAATGATAATGAAGAAAAGAATGTTTTAAGTTTAAAGAATTTAAAATTTTCTTTATAATGGCGCCATGACATTCTTAAATCAATCCATACAACAAAACCAAGACCACCAGCAATAATCAAACCAGCAATTGTTAAATTCACAAGAATATTGGTTTGATAAGGAATCAATGAATTAGGTCCAATCACATCAAATCCCGCATTACAAAAGGCTGAAATAGAGTGCCATAAACCATAATACAAGCCTTTGACAACACCAAATTCAGGAACAAAGACAAAACTTAATAATATTGCTCCTACCAATTCAAAAAAAGCTGTATATTTAATAACTCTTTTAATATAAATACCTATAGCAGCCATTGAATTTTGATTCAATGCTTCTTGCATAATAATCTTGTTTGTATATGTTAATCTTTTTCTTAAAGCATAGATAAACATATTCAACAATGTCAAGAATCCTAAACCACCTATTTGAATCAATAAAATAATAACGAGCTGTCCAATCAATGTATATTGATCAGCTACAACAACTGGTACAAGACCAGTCACGCAAGTTGCTGATGTTGCTATAAACAAATGATCAATATAAGGAGCAATTGTTCCCTGATTGGAAAATGGACAAGCCAATAAAAATGAACCTATCAGTATCACCATAAAAAAACTAAATGCAATACGTCGCATAGGTGAAAAAGATTTCTTTTTCTTCGATTTATGAAAATCTACCGTTTCCATATTTTTCCTCCACATATGTTTTATAATATTTTTATAAAATATCTATTCTATCATATATTATATCACTATCTTCCCCGCCGGCAACTCCTTTCAAATCTGTCAAAAAAACAGATTCTTTTAAAGAATCTGTCGATAAATTATTTTATAAAATAAAACTCATCGAATAAATAAAGCATGATTGCTTTATGACAGACTCCACCACTTATTCGAGAATCATTTTAGCATACCACACTTTTTTGTCAACACCTATCATATGATTTCTCTTATTTTGTCAGAAGAACAATATTTTCAATATGATAGCTTTGTGGGAACATATCTACCGGTTGACATTTTTTAACATCATAACCATGTTGCTGTAAAATATCAATATCTCTTGCCTGTGTCGCAACATCACATGAAATATAAACAATTTTATCCGGTGACAATGTCAACAGTTGATTTAAAAACAATGTAGAACATCCTTTTCTTGGAGGATCAACAACCACAACATCAACATGTTGATTTGACTTTGCAAATGAAACCATAAATTCCCCTGCATCCTGACAATAAAATTCCACGTTATCAATGCCATTTCTTTTGGCATTATCTTTAGCATCCTCAATTGCCTGATCCACAATTTCTACTCCATATACTTTTTTTACATATTGTGCCATAGATAAAGAAATTGTACCAATACCACAATAAGCATCAATTACAACATCTGTTGGCTTGAATTGTGCAAATTCAATTGCTTTTTGATAAAGAACTTCAACTTGTTGAGGATTAATTTGATAAAAAGATTTTAATGAAATACGATATGTATGACCTAATAAACAATCTTCAATGTAACCATTTCCATCAAGAATAATCTCTTCTTCTCCTAAAATGACATTATCATGACGTGGATTATAGTTTTGAATAATTGTTTGAAGTTGAGGAAAATGTTTCTTTAACTGTTGAACTATATACTCTTTTTTGTGAAGAGATCGTTGATAAGTAATCAAAACCAGCATAGCCTGTTTGGTATAATAACCATATTTTACAAGAATATGTTTAATATTTCCCTGATGTGTCACTTTATCAAAAGGTTTCTCTCCTACTTCTTCTAATAATTTTCTCGTATAAGGTATTAAGTCATTAGAGAACTCATTTTGAATAAAGCATTGGTCCATCGCAACAATATCATTACTATGTTGTTTATAGAACCCTGTCACAAGACGTCCCTTTTGCTTTCCTACAGGTACTTGCACTTTATTACGATAAAACCACCCTTCTTCCATCATAAGACAAGGCTCTACATAAGTATGACAATGTCCAATTTTTGCCAGGGTATCTTGTACTCTTTTGGTTTTAAATTGTTGCTGTGCTAAAGGATTGAGATGTTGTAAGTGGCATCCTCCACATTGTTTGAAAAGTGGACATCTTGCTTCCTGTCGAAAGGGACTTGGCTGTTCAAGTTCAATCAAACGTCCCACTGCATATCTTTTTAAAACCTTAATAATTTTCACTTTTCCTACTTCATCTACCAGCATGTTTTTGACAAAAACAGGTAAACCTTCATATTTCACAATTCCTAAACCATCATGTGTATAATCAACACACTTTGCTTTAATATATTCATTTTTTTGCATCATACATCCTCCTATAAAAAAACGAGCCACGCTCGTTTATTCATCTGTTAAAGTTTCTTGAGCACGTTTTGCACTTTCTTCATCTCTAACAGAAGCTAAAGTATAAGAAAACTCATCATTTTGAATATTTTTTGTTCCATAAATTGGAAAATCATCACTATTGGCAGATGTCATAAAAACATTAACTTCATATTGAGTCACTCCATCAATGGTTCCAAACAAATCACTATATGTTTGTCCGTTTGCTTTTTCTCTACCAACGATATCATCAAGAGTCTGAACTGTTTCTTCAGCAATATTCTCAGCTTTTTCAGTACCCATTTTATCTTTAAAAACAATATCCACTTTTAACTGACGACATTCTGTTGATAAAGTCATTGATTCAATTTCATCATATTTTTCTTCCATCATAGATACAGTCGAATCTCTGGCATCTTTAGAAATACTAACCATGCCTTCACAACGATTACCATAGACCGGTCCGTCACGGAATGATAAAACCGCAATATAAACAATAAATGCGATTACCAGAGCACCAAATAAAATGAATAAATAGTGCCACCATTGCATGACAAATCCTTTTTTCTTTTTCTTCATTAAAACCTCTTCCTTATCCTCTTCTTCATCTATTGAAATATAAGGTGTATTTTCTTTTTTGTTTTCTAATTCATCAAGATATGATGAAGGATATTGCTCTTCCAATTCATCTTCATCATCAAAATGAAATTGTTTTGCCATCATTTTTCACCCACTTTTTTTATATTGTATCAAAATTCAAGGCTAATGTATAGAATATTATACTTTTCTTTTTTCTAACAAACATTTCAGAAGTTCATTTGTCTTTTGGGGATTAGCTTGTCCCTTTGTTTTTTTCATAACTTGTCCTACAAAAAAACTACATATTTGATGTTTACCAGCATAATAATCAGCAACCTGTTGAGGATAATCATGAAGGACTTCTTCAATATACTGACTCAAAAGTTGTTCATCACTCACTTGTTGAATATGATATCTTTCCATTAAAACATACGGACTTTTCTTTTCCAAAATCATAAATTCCAATATTTGTTTCGTTTGTTTTGAAGAAATTTTTTTCATTTCCAGCATATGCATCAATTCAGCAAAATCTTGTACTAATAGCAATTCAGAAACTTTCTTTTGATATTGACGCAAATAAGCTCTAACATCACCAATAAGCCAATGACAAATTGTCTGATAATGAGGATAAATACTCACTACCTGATCGTAGAAATCTGATAAATCTTTATGCGATAAAAGCATCATAGTATCTTGCAAAGATAAGTGGTATTGCATTTGATAACGTTGTCGTCTTTGTTCAGGTAACTGTGGTAGTTGTTTTTGAATAACTTGTATCCATTGCTTATCAAGGCGTACAGGTAAAATATTCACTTCAGGATAATAACGATAATCCAGTAATGACTGTTTTTCACGCATCACAACTGTAGTTTGCGTTTTTTCATCAAAGCGACGTGTCTGTCTGGCAATAGGAAGTTTTTTTTGTAATAAATCGGTCTGTCTTTCAATTTCATAATCAATAGCTTTTTGAATATTTACTAAAGAATTTAGATTTTTGATTTCCACCTTTTCTCCTAATATTGAATCATGTGACTGACGCAAAGAAATATTGACATCACAACGCATAGAACCTTCAGCCATAACAGCATCACTAACATCCGTATATATGAGAATAAGTCTTAAAGCTTCTAGATAAGCAACAACCTGCTGACTTGTATGAAGTTGAGGTTTTGTAACAATTTCTATCAAAGGAATTCCAGCGCGATTATAATCAATCAATGTATAATGATCATTATGTGTCATTTTGGCTGTATCTTCCTCTAAATGAACACGTTCAATAGGAATTTTAAAAGTTTCACCTTCAACTTCAATATCAAGGTAGCCATTTTTCCCTATAGGGTGATAATACTGCGTGATTTGAAAACCTTTAGGCAAATCAGCATAATAATAATTTTTACGGTCAAAGCGAAGCAAATCATCAATATCCATATGTAATGCGTGACAGACACGAATAGCCATTTCTACAGCTTTTTTATTAACCGCTGGTAAAGTCCCTGGCATCGCCATATCAATAACATGCACTTGTGTATTGGGTGGACAACCAAATGTCACAGGTGCCATAGAAAACATTTTTGATTTTGTTTTAAGTTCACAATGAACTTCAATACCAATCACAGCTTCATACATCATTTCGTTCTCCTTTAGCATATTGTCGACAATAAGGCATCATACTTTCTAAAGTGTAGGCACAATTCAAAACAGTCTGTTCATCAAAGCAGCGCCCCATCAAATTCACAGCAACTGGCATATCATCAACAAAACCACAGGGCAAAGTTAAACTAGGAAGTCCAGCCAGATTTGCAATAATTAAGAAATCATCCACTAATGTATGAGATTGTGACTTGGCTTCTTCAATCAATGGCGCAATACCATCACCGTTAGGAATCATCACAATATCATATGTTTTTAATATTTTTTGAATATCTTCAACAATTAATCTTCTGACTTTTTGTGCTTTTTTAAACATTTTTTCCTGATTTTCCTGTTTTAAGGCTAATGAGCCCAGAATAAAACGTTGCTGGATGTTTGGATGAAATCCTTGCGAACGCGTATGAACAATCATTTCCTCTAAATTTTGACCCTGACTTTGAAAACCATATTTGATACCATCTAGACTAGCATGATGACTGGTTGCTTCACTATTGGCAATAATTTGATAAACTGGAAAAATAGCTTCAAGATATGTCTGAGAAAATGTGATATTATGCACTGTTGCTCCTGCTTTTTTTAATAGGGAAACACAATTTTGAAAAAGTGTTTTAATTCTATCATCTTCAAGTATATCAACGATATTTTGTATAATCGCTACTTTAACATTGGAAATATCTAAAGATAAATTTTGTCTGTAATGTGGGATTGACAAACGGCTTGAAGTCATATCATGAAAATCATAGCCAGCAATCTTTTCTAAGACAATACTTAAATCTTGAACACTTCTTGTCAACACACCAACTGCATCTAAACTGGCAGCATAAGGAATAATCCCATAACGTGAAATCAGTCCCCATGTTGGCTTCATACCAATCACACCACAAAATCCAGCTGGGCGACGTATAGAATCTCCTGTATCCGTACCTAGCGCAAAAGGGACCAGACCACTGGCAACAAGCGAAGCTGAACCACCTGAAGACCCACCAGCAATACGCTTTGTATCCCATGGATTATATACTGGACCAGTAATTGCAGTCATATTGGTTGAACCCATTGACAGTTCATCCATTGATGCTTTTCCAATCAGACAGGCATTTTCTTGTTTTAAACGTTGGACAACGTGTGCATCATAGACAGGAATAAAATCTTTCAACATACGACTAGATGCTGTTGTTGGTATTTGATATGTACATATATTATCTTTTAAAACATAGGGAACGCCTGCTAAAAGTGAATTAAATATGAGATCTTGAGGAGGTGTTTGAAAACAAATAGTTGTCAAAGCATTTAAACGTTTTTGTTGAAACAAAGCTTCCTTTTGTAACTGTTGATAATAAAGCGAAACATCAATCGTTCCATTAAGCAAACCGTCATGCCATTGTTCAATACTATAAACTTTCATCATTCCACCACCTTAGGAACCAGGATCTGATTGTCTTTTACATTTTTTGCATTTTTCAACAAATCGTCAATATCATAAACTTCATCAACTTCATCTTCCCTCAATTCATGAATTTCTACATCAAAAGGAAAAACCAAAGGCTCTACACCTTCAGTTTCTATTTTTTCTAAACATGCAATATGTTCAAGAAAAGTATGATAAACTTGACATAAAGACGGCATATCTTCATCACGAACAGAAATTCTGATATCTTTGGCTAATTGTCTTAGTAATTCTTTTTCGTCCATAACTTTTCCTCTAGTATAGAAATGAACTCTTGACATCTTGACCAGCATCTTTAATGATGACAGCCATCAATTCATCTTGCGAATAAACAAGCACTTTAATATCAAAATCTGTTGAAAAACGCGTATCAATACCTTCTGCAATAATTGAAGATAAATACATTAATTCAGTTGCCGTTTTCACATTTAAATTGGCTTCAATCACCATAGATTGAATCTTATTATCTTGATATCTGGCTGTTCCAACAAGTCCAGCTGCTTCGGTTGCAGCTTCTTTTAAATTATTTTTAATAATATCAAATTCATTAGATGTTGTCGCATCCAGTTCTTTTGCTCTGGTACTTGTAAAAAGCACAGTTTCAAAGTTCACCTGTTCGTTTTTTCCATAAGAGCCATCACAATAATTTTTTAAAATATAATGTCCATCAACTGTACTTTCTGTTAAATCCGTTGCCTGATAAATTGTAATTAAAACAGGTAAATCTTTTAACTTTTCAAAATCTTCATGAGATTGAATGATATTATACAATTTTTCACTACAATCATATCCATAATTTAAAATAGACTGATTATCCATTGGCGTTTTTAAACGGGCGTTATTTTTATCACGAGGATCCAGAACAATCACAAAAGAAGCTCCAGCCAAAGTATATTTATCTCCAGCTTTTTTCCAAAAATCCTGTTCCATGATACTTTGTACCATTGTCGGTTCTGAAACACCTGCAATTGATGTTCCTGAAGATGGCTGTAAAGAATTATCACCATCTCTTACAACCATTTCCTGTTTTAAAGCCAATTTTAAGTATTGTCCTTCACTCATATAATAATCATCTGTTGAAAAATATTGTGATGAAAGAATCTGCAATCCTCGACCGATTGATGTAAAATCTGATGTTGATCCATAGTCCAAATAAAAGTCTTCTCTTAACTGACTATCTTCAAATTTGACAATATTATAGTAAGTATCATCAAATGAATCCATGGATGCCGTATTATTCGTTGTCTCTTCCTCAATAGCCTCTTGAGAAGATTGACATCCCACCAATAACAACAATGCTAAACAAAGACATATCCATTTTCTCATAGATTGACCTCCTCTTGAAATTGAGCTTCACTTAAAACAGTCACCCCAAGTTCTCTTGCTTTTTCCAGTTTACTTCCGGCATCACGTCCACAGATCAGATAATCCGTCTTTTTAGATACACTCCCTGTCACATTAGCCCCAAGTCTTGCAAGATATTCTTTAATCTCTTTACGTGTCATTAATTCTAAAGTTCCTGTGACACAAACAGTTTTACCATTAAAGATACTTTCCTGCAACAACGATGTATCCTTTAAATAAGTCATATTTAAACCTATTGCTTTTAAATGTTCTAATAAAGCCATAGATTGAGGTTGACTTCTAAAGCGATTTAAAGATTGAACAAGAGTCTCTCCCACATCACGCATAGAAAGTAACTTGGCAGTAGAAGCATTCAATAAAGCATCCATGCTTTTAAATTCTTTTGATAAATTATCTGCCATTTTAGCACCAATACCTTTAATTCCTAAACCAAATAATAATTTTTCCATTGAATTGCCTTTACTTTTTTCTATTGCTTCTAATAAATTATCCATTGATTTACGCCCAAAACCTTCAATATCAATAATTTCCTGTTCATGTTGAGATAAACTATAAATATCTTCAATCGAACGAACAAATCCTAAATTATAGAATTGTTCAATAATCTTTTCACCTAAACCTTCAATATTCATTGCATCCCTTGATGCAAAATGAATAATACGCTCGATTTTTTTCGAATCACAATATTCATTCAAACAATAATATGCGGCTTCGTTATCCTTTCTCACCAAAGGAGAACCACAATATGGACAGACATCAATCATCTGAAACTTCTTTTCACTGCCATCACGTCTTTCCTTTAAAGAACGTACAACTTCTGGAATAACATCTCCTGCTTTACGAATAACTACATAATCACCAACACGAATATCTTTTGATACAACATTATCTTCATTATGCAATGTTGCACGTTGAACCGTGCTCCCGGCAACACGTACAGGTTCCAAAACAGCATTAGGTGTAATTTGTCCTGTTCTACCAATTGTAAAAATGATATCTTTCAATTTTGTAATAACTTCTTCAGCAGGAAATTTGTAGGCTATTGCCCATTTAGGAACTTTTGCAGTATAGCCTAAACGCTCCTGCCAGTCCAGACGATTCACTTTAATCACAATTCCATCAATTTCATAAGGTAGTGATTGTCTTTTTTCTGTCATTTCCATAATAAATTGCCAGACTTCTTGAATATTTGCACAGACACGTGTCATTGGATTCGTCTTAAATCCTAGCTGTTTAATATAATCCAACGCCTCTTTATGTGTCTGACATCCTATTTCACTGGCTGTTGGAACCATATATAAGAAAGCATCTAACCCACGTTTTGCAGCAATACGAGAATCTAATTGTCTGACACTCCCTGCTGCTGCATTACGAGGATTCGCAAACAAAGGTTCTCCCGCCTCTTTTCTTTGTTGGTTCAGTTGTTCAAAAGATTTTTTAGGCATATATATTTCTCCACGCACTTCAAAATCTCCCTGATAATCAATAGAAAGAGGAATGGATTTAATTGTCTTTACATTATGCGTAATATCTTCCCCTATTGTTCCATCACCACGTGTTGCTCCATAACTTAATTGCCCATCAGCATAAACGAGCGATACAGCCAATCCATCTATTTTTAACTCACAGACATATTCAACTTGAGGATAGATTTCACGAATACGATCATCAAATTCTCTCAATTCATCTTCATTAAATATATTTCCTAGAGAAAGCATCATTCGTTGATGTGTCACTTTTTGAAAACCATCTAAGACTTCACCACCAACACGCTGACTTGGTGAATCTGCTGTGATCCATTCTGGATGTTTCGCTTCAATACTTTGTAGTTCCTGCATCAAACGATCATATTCTTGATCAGATACAGTTGGATTATCTAAAACATAATATTGATAATTATATTCATTTAATAATTTCTTGATTTCATTCAATCTTTCCAATGTCATTTTTACACACTCCATTCACTTGCTCATTATATCAAAAAAAGATGATGAATCAAATAAAAACATCAAAATTCATCACCCAAATTCAACCTTATTTTCCCATGATTTTAAGACGATAAGCGTCTTAATGCTTTATGCTGTGACATCAATGTTTTGATACCATATGGCATTGAAAAAGCAATATCCAAAGTGTTTCCCTGCACCTTTACAACAACCCCTTTACCAAATACATCATGTTCTACTAAATCTCCTTTTTTCCAGTCATAAATTTCATTATCCCCAACCATTTCATCTACAGTTGGTCCTAGACGAACAAACTGTTTCGTCTTAAAAGGAGAAGGCTTTCCAATATGTTCTACATGATCTGTGCCAATCTCATCAATAAACTGTGAGGCCATCTTTGGCGAATTTGTCATATAGTTAAAACCTTGGCTATCTGTTAGATACAAACGTTTTTTAGCACGAGTAAAGGCTACATAAGCCAGACGTCGTTCTTCTTCCATGCCATCTTCCCCTTCTTCAGAAACACTTCTAAAGCTTGGGAAAACATCCTGTGATAAACCTACCACAAAAACATAATTAAATTCTAGACCTTTCGCCATATGAATACTCATCAAAGAAACATATTCATCATGACCCATATCATCTTGAGAAGTATATAATGCAATATCCTGCAAATAACTTTCAAAAGTTGCACTGTCAGGATGTGTTTTCATGTATCCAGCAATGGAATTTTTTAATTCCATAATATTTTGAATACGATTTTCATCATCGTCATTTCTTAACATTTGGAAATATCCAACATCTCTTAAAAGATGTTCAAAAACATCACCTAATGGTTCACGTGACTGACGCGCATTTTCAATTGCCTGTACAAAGGTACTGACAGCTTTTTTTGTTTTTCCTTTTAAACCAATCTCATCACTATATAAACACACTGCTTCATAACAGCTTAAACCATATTCAATGGCCTTTAATTGTATTTTCTCAATTGTTTTTTGCCCAATCCCACGACTTGGTACATTAATAATACGTTCAAAAGACAAATCATCCATAGATACCATTAAACGTAAATAGCTTAAAGCATCTTTAATTTCCTTACGGTTAAAGAATTTTAATCCACCAAAGATTTTATAATCAATCTGATGTTGAATCAGTTTCTGTTCAAATGGACGAGATAAATAGTTGGCACGATATAAAATCGCAAAGTCGTGATAATTGACGCCTTCCACATGATGAATAATATCTTCAATAGTCTGACAGACAAATTCAGCTTCAGATTCTTCATCTAACGCTGAATAATGAACAACCTTATCACCATCTTCTAATTGAGTAAATAAATCTTTTTCTAAACGATTTTTATTTTTTCTAATTAAATTATTTGAAATATCAAGAATGGTTTTTGTAGAACGATAGTTCTGATCAAGAATAACTGTTTTGACATGGGGATAATCCTTATCAAAATTCATAATATAATTCACATCAGAACCTCTAAATGAATAAATGGTCTGATCAGGATCACCCACAACACATAATAAAGATTGTTTTGATAGCATATAAATTAATTTATAATCAATATTTCCAACATCTTGAAACTCATCCACATGAATATATTGAAATTTATGCTGCCATTTCTGTAAGATTTCTGGAAATTTTTCAAAAAGTTCAACAGTCTTCAATAATAAATCATCAAAATCCAGCATAAAATGTTCTTCTTTATATTTTTCATATGCCTGATATGCCAAAGCTTTTTTAGCTTCACCTACAAAATCACCCGCTAACTGATAAGCTTTTTGAGGTGAAATTTCAGCCATTTTACAAGCAGATATGTAATGAATACAGCTTTTGACACTCATCGCTTTGCTATCGATATTTTTTTCTTTAAAAATCTTCTTTAATAATGATTTTTGATCTTCTTCATCCATAATCACAAAATGATGTGGATAATTCAAAGCATGTATATGCTGTCTTAAAATTCT
>CALVFK010000044.1 GCA_944326805.1 uncultured Massilimicrobiota sp.
CTTAAACAAAATCATGTATAATATCTTTATATCATTCATTTGGAGGTATAAATTATGAAATGTCCTGTATGTAAAGATGTCACATTATTAATGAGTGAAAAGCATGGTGTTGAGATTGATTATTGCCCTGAATGTAGAGGTATCTGGTTAGATCGTGGTGAACTAGATAAAATCATTGCAAGAGCTTCAGGAGAACAAAAACAACATGCATCTAAAGATCATGACAAATCACATAAAAAGAAAAAAAGCTCTACCTTATTAGATATTCTTGAAATCTTTGGTGGAGAATAAAAAACTGCAAGAATAAGCATAAGCTATTCTTGCGGTTTTTATTTTTCTAACTGTGATGTACAATGTGGACAACGTGAAGCTTGGATATGGATTTCTGATTGGCAATAAGGACATATTTTTGTTGTAGGGACAACGGCTTCTTCTTTTTTACCAATTGACATTAATCTATTAAACATCTTTAATAAACAAAATAAAATAAATGCCATAATCAAAAAATTAACAACTGATGAAATGAAAGCTGAAGCAAAACCTGCTATATCTTGTAAAGAATACATTTTTCCACCAGTAAAGAAATTTAAAATAGGATTTATAAAATTATCAGTTAATGATGTTACTATTCCCGTAAAAGCACCACCAATGATAACCCCAATAGCCATATCGAGCATATTTCCACGCATTGCAAATTGTTTAAATTCATTAATAAACTTTTTCATAAACTCGCCTCTTTTCTTTAGACAGAATAACATATTTTTTGATAATAGAAAATAAAAAGAGTCAGTTTTTGACTCTAATTATTAACCCCATGATGAGGTGTAAATGATGTATCATCAATGCCTTTAAAAGTATATCCTAATTTTTGATAATGTTCGATAATCTTTGGTAATGCCTCCACAGTTGTAGATTTTGCAGCAGTATCATGCATTAACATATTAATATTCTTAGCATTTGAACTTGTTCCATTTTGAACAAGTATAGAAACTGAACGATTATTTCCTGCAGCATCTGTAGAATCTGCATTCCAATCATAATACTGATAACCTCTATTTTGTACTTCAGTCACTAATGTTGTCATAATACCCTTACAATATTTTTTTGATGTCGTATTTGAACTTCCACCAGGGAATCTTATATATTTTGGCACAAAACCGATTTGTTCTTTAACCATTTGCCCAATTTTATTTAAATCTTCAAAATAAGCATCAACAGAAGCATAAACTTGATCATATTTATGTGAATAAGTATGTAATCCTATTGTATGTCCTTTCTCATAAGCTTCTTTAATATACTTGTTGTATTTCTTTCCGTTACCAGTTACAAAGAATGTTGCTTTTGCATTATATTTTTCCAATATATCAATAATTTTCTTTGTATTTTGTGATGGTCCATCATCAAATGTTAAATAAACAATCTTTTCATTAGAAGCTGGAATATTTTTAGCTTTTACCTGTTTTAATACTTTTACATTTCTTGTAAAAGTATTTTGATTCCCACTTCTATCTTTTACAGTATATTTCACTTGATATGTTCCCTCTTTAGATAAATCAACTGCACTCGAATCAACAGTAATTTTAGGATTAGGATCTCTATTATCTTTTGCACTTAAACCAGAAAGATAATCAACTTCTCCATTCACCTTGGCAGTTAAATCATGTAATCCTGTTAACTCAGGTTTTTCAGTATCCTTAACAATGTTGACCTCAATTTCTTTTTCAGTCTTATTTCCTGCTTCATCTTCTACCACTACAACTATTGTTTGTTGACCCTCTTTAGTAAAATCATAGTCTTTTTTAAAATAAGCTTTTGTCTTAGTAGAGTCTTTGATATCTGATACAACATCATCTATATCAACTTTCATTCCAACATCAATATCTAAATTCTTTGTTTTATATGTTGGTGCCTTTGTATCTACAACATGAACTAATAATTCATATTCTTTATCATCCAATAGATATATAATCTTGTATTCTCCTAATTTTTTTGTATTTACCTGGCTAGAATCAATCTGTATATCACTCTCTGTATACTTTTCATTAATCTTTTCAATATAAGTCAATGGATCAGCTAATTTCTCATTAATTTCTATATCTATTTGATTCTTTTTAAACTGAATGTTTGGCTTATTGAATAATCGAAACACAAAAAACATCATAACCACAATACATAAAACACCAGCTAATAATATGAAATTTCTTTTTACATTTTTCTTTAATTTTAAACTCATATTTAACACCTTTCCTTACTGACCATCATATCAAATAGTTTTGAAATTTTTGTGGATATTTCTACTTATTTATATTATTCTGTGTTGAATTGTCTAAAAGATGAGTTTGTACTTCTTCAATAATTCCTTTTGCGATAGCTTTTCCCATTTCCTGTAATTTTTCATCATTACTTAAATAACTATAATCATTATCATTATTTAAATATCCCAATTCTATAAGGACTGATGGAACCGTATTATCTCTTAATACTTGTAAAGACTTTCCTCCATCTAATATTCCCCTATTTTTAGAATAATTTAATATTTCAATGTTTTTACCAATATTTTGTGCTAAACTATGACTTTCATCATTTTTTTTATAAATTTCAAAGCCTGATACTTCATCAGATTCATCAAAAGAATTCACATGAATAGAAACAAAATAATTGGCATTATTTTCAGCACTTTTCGCAGCTCTTTTTTTCAGATCATCAATCTTATTATCGGATAATGAAATATCCGTTTCTCTTGTTAAAACGGCTTTAATATTTGCTTCATCTAAAGCTTGTTCAATTGCTTTTGATGTTGTAAGGGAAATATCTTTTTCTAATACATTACCCACATTAGCTCCCGGATCCCAATCTCCATGTCCCGGATCAATCACAACTGTTGCAATATAATTTTTAGGTTTTTCAATTTCTGGCTCTACGACTTCTTCTTGAACATCAGGTGTTAATAATGACGTTATACTTTGAAACGCCCATATTATTCCTTTATATAGACCAAACCCTATAACCAATGCAATAACACATACAATAATAACTCTTTCTACTCTTAATTTTTTCTTTTTTCTAACCACATCATCACTTCCTTTTATAATCGTTGTTATTTTATCATTTTTTGTCATATATTCAAATAAAATAATTTTTTTATTTATTGAGAAAATAAAAATCATACCGAAAATCTCGATATGACTATTTTTTAGATTCAACTAAATCTAAAGCATCCTGTAAAACTTTTTTTCCGTTCATCATTCCATAATCTTTCATATCAATAACAGCAATTGGTTTTGTTTCATCAAATAATGAACGAATATGATCTTCTTGAAAACGAACTTGCGGACCTAACATAATCGCATCTGCATCTTTCCCATAAATAACAGTATCAGCAATTGGTCTGGCTTCAATATCAACATTTAAATGTCTTTCTTTTGCAGATGCCAACATTCTTTCAACTAATAAGCTTGTTGACATTCCAGCAGAACATACTAATAAAATTTTCATAACTCTTCCTCCACCTATAACTATATCAATTTCAATGAAAGATGTAAAATGTTTTAAAAAACATAGAGAAAAAATCTCTATGTTAGTGCGTTGTTTTCACGTTAATTCTTGTGATTGCTTTCTTTAAGGCAATTTCAGCACGTAAAACATCAATGTTTTGTGGTGATTTTAATCTTTCTTCTGCTCTTTGTTTAGAACTTTTAGCACGTTCTAAATCAATCTCATTCACTGATTCAATAGCACTTGTAATAATTGTCGTATCATTTTCACCCACATATACAAAACCGCCTGCAATCGCAAAATACTGTTTTTCATGATTTTCATCAATATAATTCATTTCTGATATTTCAATATGACTCGCTAAAGGAATATGATGAGCAAGAATCCCAATTTGACCAGTTGTTGTTCGTAGATTTAACATCTCAACATCAGTTTCTTTATATACACCTAAAGGTGTGACAATCTTTAATTTAAATGTTGTCATTTGTTAATGTCTTTGCCTTTTCTACTGCTTCTTCAATAGAACCTACATTATGGAAAGCTTGTTCTGGTAAATGATCCCATTTTCCTTCAAGAATTTCTTTAAACCCTTTAATTGTATCTTCTACACGGACATATTTTCCTTCCAATCCGGTAAATTGTGAAGCAACAGTAAATGGTTGTGATAAATAATTACGAACACGTCTTGCTCTAGCAACAGTCACTTTATCTTCTTCACTTAATTCATCCATACCCAAAATAGCAATAATATCTTGTAAATCTTGGAATCTTTGTAGGATTTGTTGAACACCATGTGCTACTTCATAATGTTCTTGTCCTACAATTAATGGGTCTAAAGCACGTGATGAAGAATTAAGTGGATCAACAGCTGGGTAGATTCCTAATGCAGCAATAGAACGATCCAAAACAACTCGGGCATCTAAATGAGCAAAAGTTGTTGCTGGTGCAGGGTCTGTCAAGTCATCAGCTGGAACATAGACAGCCTGTACCGAAGTAATAGAACCTTTCTTTGTTGATGTAATACGTTCTTGTAATTGTCCCATTTCTGTCGCAAGTGTTGGTTGATATCCTGCCTGTGATGGAACACGCCCTAACAAGGCCGATACTTCTGAACCTGCTTGAGTAAAACGGAAAATATTATCAATAAACAATAAGACATCTTGATTTTGTTCATCTCTAAAATATTCCGCCATTGTCAATCCTGTTAAACCAACTCTTAAACGTGAACCAGGTGGTTCGTTCATCTGACCAAAGACAAGTGTTGTTTTATTTAAAACGCCACTTTCTTTCATTTCATAATATAAATCATTACCTTCTCTTGAACGTTCTCCAACTCCAGCAAATACTGATAATCCACCATGTTGCGTTGCAATATTATTAATCAATTCTTGAATTAAAACTGTTTTTCCAACACCAGCTCCACCAAATAAACCAATCTTTCCACCTTTAATATAAGGACAAATTAAATCAATAACTTTAATACCTGTTTCTAAAATTTCTGTTTCAGTTTTTTGATCAGCATATGATGGTGCACTTCTATGAATTGGCATTTTTTGAATATCATCAGGTAACGCTTCTTTTTCATCAATAGGTTGTCCTAAGACATTAAACATTCTTCCTAATGTTTCATTACCAACAGGTACACAAATGGGCTGTTGTGTATCTTTAGCTTCTAATCCTCTTTTTAAACCATCAGTCGATCCCATCGCAATACAACGTACAACATCATCACCAATATGTTGAGCAACTTCTACTGTCAACAATTCATCATTATTTTGGATTTCAATTGCGGTATTTAATGATGGTAAATGTCCATCATCAAAAACAATATCAACAACGGGACCTACCGCACGTACGATTTTTCCTATATTTGACATGCTGCACCTCCTTATTGAGCATTAGCACCAGCGACTATTTCACTAATTTCATTAGTAATCGCACTTTGTCTAGCTTGATTATATTTCAATAATAATTCTTCTATTAAATCTTCTGCATTATCTGTTGCATTTTCCATAGATGTTCTTCTTGAAGCATTTTCGCTTGTTATAGACTCTACTAAATATCCATAAATCACTGATTGTAAATACATTGGTATTAAATCATTTAAAACGGTTTGTGGATCTGGTTCAAATAACGTTGCTTTATGCGTTAATGATTTCTTTTGAAAGTTTTTTGTATCTACAGGTAATAATTTCATGACATAAGGCTGGAATGTCAAATTATTAATAAACTTTGTATAAATCATTTGGATACTTCCAATCTCATGATTTTGATAACGCTTTGTTAATTCTTGAACAAGTCTAATCACATCTTTAAAATCTAATGTTGTATTTAAATGAAGATATTGATCATGATAAGGAATCTGATGATGTGTTAAATAACTTGCTCCTTTGCTTCCTATCATATATATTTCATCTTCAACTTGAATATATTCACTCATTGCTTTAAAAACATTTGCATTATAACCACCACATAACCCTAAACTGGAAGTCACAACAATATACACTGTTTTTCCTTGTCTATTTTCCTGTAAATAGGGACTTTCAACCATCCCCTGATTACTCGTAAGAATCTCACTAACAACTTCCTGTGTTTTACTATAGTAAGGTCTTAACTCATCCATCTGTTTTCTTGCTTTTCTTAATTTAGAAGTTGCTACTAATTGCATAGCTTTTGTAATTTTCTTTGTTGATTCTACTGATTTTATACGCCTTTTAATAGACTGCATATCATTAGCCATAGACTAACCATCCTTATTCACTTTTAAAAAGTTTTCTACAAAAGCTTTCATAACTTCTTTCATCTTTAAAGATAATTCATCATCAATATATTTTTCTTGTTGTATTTGATCAATGATCTCTGGATATTGATTTTGAATAAACTGATATAATTCATCCATAAACATATTGACTTTTGATACAGCAATTTGTTTTGTATAGCCATATTTTAAAGCAAATAATGTTATCACTTGTTTAGCAACACTTCTAGGAGAGTATTGTGCCTGTTTTAAAACTTCACGAACTCTTTGACCATGTTCGAGTGTCGCTTTTGTTGTTGCATCTAAATCACTACCAAATTGAGCAAATGCCTGCATTTCAGTATATTGTGCAAGTTCTAATTTTAAAGAACTAGAGACTTGTTTCATAGCTTTGATTTGAGCCGATGAACCAACACGACTGACAGATAGTCCTGTATCAATAGCAGGTCTGATTCCTGAATTAAATAAATCCTGCTGCAAGAAAATCTGCCCATCTGTAATTGAAATCACATTTGTTGGAATATAAGCAGAGATATCTCCGGCTTGTGTTTCAATGATTGGTAAAGCAGTAATAGAGCCTCCCCCATGTTCTTCATTTAAACGACAAGCTCTTTCTAATAAACGTGAATGCAAATAGAAAACATCTCCCGGATATGCTTCACGTCCTGGTGGTCTTTTCAACAGTAAAGATACAGTTCGATACGCTACAGCATGTTTAGATAAATCATCATAAACAATCAAAACATCTTTTCCTTCATCTAACCATTCTTCTGCCATGGCGCATCCTGCATAAGGTGCAATATACTGAACAGGTGCTAATTCACTGGCTCCAGCAGATACAACTGTTGTGTAATCCATTGCTCCACCTTGTCTTAATTTTTCTACAATTTGGGCAACTGTTGAATTTTTCTGACCAATCGCAACATAAATACAATATATATTTTGTCCTTTTTGATTTAAAATAGTATCAATCGCAATCGCTGTTTTCCCTGTCTGACGATCTCCAATAATTAACTCACGTTGTCCTCTACCAATTGGAATAATCGCATCAATACATGTAACTCCTGTTTGAAGTGGCTGATCAACAGATTTTCTTGTCATAACACCCGGTGCAATCTTTTCAATAGGACGTGTATGCTGATAAACAATTTCTCCCTGTCCATCAATTGGTTGTCCTAAAGGATTAACAACTCTACCTAAAAGTCCATCACCTACAGGAACTTCAATAATTCTTCCTGTACGTTTCACTTCATCTCCTTCTTTGATTGTACCTTCATCTCCAAGTAACACAGCTCCAACAGCATCTTCCTCTAAATTCATAACCATTCCATAAACTTGACCCGGAAATAACAACAATTCTCCAAGCATCGCATCATCTAAACCATGAATCAAAGTGACACCATCACCTACTGTCATTACTGTTCCAATATCTTTAGATTCCAGCTGATCAGCAAAATGTTTAATTTGTTCTTTAATTAATGCACTAATCTCATCAGGTCTTAAATCCACATTCTCACCTACTTTCTCAATAATTCCTGTTTCAATAATCCCATCTTATAAGCAAGAGAATTATCATAAACATGATTATCAATTTCAACTTTAATTCCACCGATTAATTGCGTATCTACTTCTTGTTTTAATAACACCTTTTTATTCAATTGAGTAGACAAAGCATCTTGAATCTTTTTTATCTGATCTTCTGTCAATTCATAAGCACTCCATACTTTTCCTACCTGAATACCTAAAGCATCATAACACAACTGCTGAAATTGTTGACAAATCAAAAGAATACATTGAATTCTTCTTTTTTTAATTAATAATAATAAAAACTGATAAACATATATTTCTATCTTTCCTTGAAAGCTTTGCTTCAAGACTTGATATTTGTCCTCATCTTGAATTGCTACATGACTAAAAAACTGAAGAATACTTTTATCATGAAAAACAGCTTCAACTGTTTCCATATCTTTTTGATATTGCTTGATGGCATTTTCTTCTTTAGCTAAAGCAAACAAGGCTTCAGCATATCGTAAAGCAACTGTATCCATTAATGAACAACCTGATCAACAAATTCTTCAACCATTTGTTGATTTTCTTGAGAATTCATTTCTTTACTCATCACTTTTGTTGCTGCCTCAATTGCAATATCCACCATTTCTTTTTTCATTTCTTCTCTAGCCTGTTGTTTTTCAGCTTCTATTTCTTTTTCTGCCTGTTCTATTTTACGAGCAGCTTCTTCTTTAGCTTTTGTTAGTAAGTCATCACGTACTCTTAAAGCATCATCCTTTGCTTTTTCTATAATATCATGATACTCCTTAGCTGATTGACGTGCCTGTTCTTCACTTTCAAGCATTAATTGTTTCGCTTTTTCTTGAGATGTTTTTGCATCTTCAATCTGTGATTCTATAAAATCAGCACGTTTTTGAAAATATTCTTGAACAGGATGCCAAAAAAACTTCTTAAAAATAATTAACAAGACACCTGTCGATATTAATTGAATCACAATTGTCGCAAGATTTGGAAACAACTTTCCTGCCACATCAATACCCATTATATACCTCCCTTCTTATAAAAAGTTTTCGCTCTTTATAAATATAAAGCTGGGAATACAAAAATTAAAATAATTGCAATTAACAATCCATAAATGGCAACAGTTTCTGTTAAGGCAATACCTAAAATCATCATTGTTCTGATTTTACCTTCAGCTTCAGGATTTCTTCCTACAGCTTCAACAGCTTTACTTGCTGCAATACCTTCACCAATACCTGTACCTAAACCTGCACATACTGCAATCCCTGCAGCAATTGCTACTAATCCAATGTTTGTCATATGTTTTTACCTCCATTATATTTTTATCTATCAAAACTATTTCTATAGTTAAGATCAATCTTCATTTTCCATCATAATTAATATTGATGAAATTGTCACAAATACTAATGTCTGTATGACACCAGCGAATAAATCAAAATAAATATGAAATACTGGAGCAATCACTGGTCCTAAAAAGTTGACTGTTGTTGGTAAAATCAAACCAGATAACCAGGCAGTAAACTGATAGAGCAGTGACATTAAAATACTCCCACTTAAAATATTACCAAAAATACGGAACGATAACGAAATCAAAGGTGCAATTGTTCCAAAAATATTCGTTGGTGGCCATATATTACCTACAATATATGATTTGATTCCTTTTTTTCTAATTGCATTAAACTGTATCAAAACAAATGTAATGATTGTCATTGCAAGTGTAATCGAATAGTTAGATGTTGGCGCATCAAATCCAATCAATCCACTAATATTTGCAACAATCAAATAACAAAACAGCATTGCAAAATAAGGATAATAATTCTTTTCAAAATGACTAGGCATAACAGATTTAAAATAGTTATAAATCATTTCCACACCTGTTTCCACAACTAATACCAAACCTTTAGGTCTTTTGGTGGCATCGGCTAAAGCAATTTTTCTACCAGCATAAACAAAAAAGATTGCCAACATAGCCATGATAATCAAAGAAAATATTAATTCCACCTGTATAACAATATGCATCTATTTCAACTCCTTTCTTGTTTTGAAATTTAACCATTGTATAGTAATTGGGGTAATTAAATAACCAAAGAATACACTCAAAAGATGAATATAATCTTTAAAAAGTATGGCACTTAAAAATCCTAATGTCATTAAAATAACTTTTGAAAAAAACATGAAAATAATAAGAAGTATATGATGTCCTTCCTTTAAAATCACATTGCTGAATTGAATAGTTAAGATAAAGTTTATATAACATATGATATATCCGACAATCACACCAATAGGATAAGAAAGACTTTTCAATATAAAACCTAATAAACAAAAAATGAGCAACATGATAAAAAAGATTTTCTTTGATTCCTTTTGAACATCTTTTTCATTCACATTGCTCACTCCCTTGAAATACTATCTTTATTATACCCTGTTTCAAAATCATTGACAATTTATTTCATATATGTTTATTGATCTGTCCCAAATAAACGATCCCCCGCATCACCAAGACCAGGAACGATATATCCTTTATCATTCAATTTTTCATCTAATGCTGCGACAATTAAGTCTACATCAGGGTGTTTTTGTTCCATCACTTCAATACCTTCTGGTGCTGCAACTAAGCATGCAAATTTAATATTCTTAGCACCTCTTTTTTTAATATTTGTAATTGCTGCACAGGCACTTCCTCCAGTAGCTAACATTGGATCAAGAACAATCACATCAGCTTCTTTTAAACATGATGGAAATTTTGCATAATATTCTTCTGGTTGTAGAGTTTCCTCATTTCTTGACATACCGATATGTCCTACTTTAGCAGTAGGAATAATTGTTTTAAAACCATCAACCAAACCAAGACCAGCTCTTAAAATTGGCACCAAAACAATTGGTCTTATCAATTGTTTTCCTGTCATAGAACAAATAGGTGTTACAATTTCAACATTTTGTAAAGGTAATGATTTTGTCACCTCATATGCCATGAGCATCGCAATTTCATCTAAATTCTGCCTAAATTCCTTTGTTCCAGTATCCTTATTTCTCATAATTGTTAATTTATGATCAATTAATGGATGATTTAAAATTGTTGTTGCCATAATTCAAACCTTCTTTCTACTATATTCATTATAACAAATAACATAATACATTCCTATAAAATAATAGACATCTATAATAAAAGGATTAACTTCTTGATAGAAATTAATCCTCATATTCATTAAAGATACGATTGACCTTGATACATTGTAACCTTATCAGTCAATGCTTTCACTCTTTTTAAACATACTTCTTTCACTTCATCTGTTTCATCATTTTTTAAGCGATAAGCAATGATTTTTCCTACTTCTCTAAAATCATCTTCATTAAAACCTTTTGTTGTCATTGCTGGTGTTCCAACACGAATACCACTAGCTTTAAAAGGTTTTTCAGTATCAAATGGAATCGCATTTTTATTGGCTGTAATATTGATTTCATCAAGTAATCTTTCAGCTTTTTTACCACTGATTCCACAACTTGCTTTAACATCAATTAAAATCAAATGATTATCTGTTCCACCCGCAACTAATCTAAATCCTTCTTCTTTTAAAGATTGTTCTAATGCTTTGGCATTTTTAATAATTTGTTTTGCATAATCTTTAAATTCTGGTTGTAAAGCTTCATAGAAACATGCCGCTTTTGCAGCAATAATATGCATTAATGGTCCTCCCTGCATACCTGGAAAAACAGCTCTATCAATATCTTTACCCAATTCTTCTTTACACATAATGACACCACCACGTGGTCCTCTTAAAGTTTTATGTGTTGTTGTTGTGACAACATCAGCATAAGGGAAAGGTGATGGATGTAAACCAGCAGCTACAAGTCCTGCAATATGAGCCATGTCTACCATAAATAAGGCACCATTATCATGAGCAATTTGAGCCATATATTCAAAATCAATTATTCTTGAATACGCACTCGCTCCTGCAACAACCAATTTAGGTCGAATTGTTTCTACCTTATGTTTATAATCTTCGTAATCAATTGTTTCTGTATCACGAGAAACACCATAATCATAGAATTGATAATTAATTCCTGAATAATTTAATGGATGTCCATGTGTTAAATGTCCCCCATCAGCTAAAGACATTCCTAACACTTTATCTCCATGATTTAATAAAGCTAGATAAACAGCAGTATTGGCTTGAGCTCCACTATGAGGCTGCACATTAGCATACTCACAACCAAATAATTCTTTTAAACGATTGATTGCTAATGTTTCTACCTCATCAACAAACTGACAACCTCCATAATATCTTTTACCTGGATACCCTTCAGCATATTTATTTGTTAAAACACTACCAGCTAATTCTAAGATTTCCTCAGATACAAAGTTCTCAGAAGCAAT
>CALVFK010000045.1 GCA_944326805.1 uncultured Massilimicrobiota sp.
AAAACACCTCAATTGGTGCTTCCTTCATTATCTGAGTATTCACTGGATAACTTATTTTCATAATATTTTTAGTTTATTCAAAATTGAGTAAATAAGTTATCATTTCCTTATATACATCTTGTTCTAAAAGACATGTATCAGTGAGATATGCTTTATCTCTATCATATTCTCTTAAACCTCTCATATAGAAGTTTTTATTTTGATCCCTGATAATAAAAGGGCAAATATTATTTTTTAAACATTCTTTAAACATGATTATTCTGCCAACTCGACCATTGCCATCACCAAATGGATGTATTCTTTCAAATTTGATATGAAATTCAAGAATGTCTTCAAAAGTTACATGATCTAGGTTATTGTATTCTTCTAGAAGATATGATAATTCTTCTGATACTTTTTCTGGAGGTGTTGTTTTTATAACATTGATAAGACCAATAATATTTGGCACGGTTTTAAATCCCCCAACATTGTATCGTGGATTTGTTTCATCGCTAGTTCCTCTTTTTAAAATGACATTCATATTTATAATCATCTGTTGTGTGAGTGGTTCGTTATAATGACTGAGCATATAGTCAAATAATTTGAAATGGTTAGACGTTTCAATGAGATCATCCATTTTTATAGATTCTTCCTCTTTGGAAATAAAAGAATTTGTTTCAAATATCATTTCAGTCTGCTCTTCTGTCAACCTGCTTCCTTCTATTTTGTTGGAATTGTAAGAAAAATTAACCTGAGTCCAATGATAGAGATTTCCTTTCATTTTAGAATTCATTTGTTCAATAAGTTCTTTAGCCAATTTGTGAGTATCCATATTATATAATCCTTTCTGCTTTGTCTATATGCATTATAACAAAAATAGACTTCAACAACAAACAGACATATATTTGTTATTTGTTTTCTATTCTATCAAATATGGCTAAAAACAACAATGCAATAGCATCAATAGTTATTGTTATAATATCTTCACTTGACTGTAAATAGTAACAGCTCTTTTCATATAAGCGTATATTTCAATGAAAAATAATGACTTTTCTTTGTTTATTCGCTATAATAAGCGAGAGGTGAAGAATGTGAAACAGTATTTAGAAATGTGTCAATATATATTAGAACATGGGGAAGATCGTGATGATCGTACAGGAACAGGGACACGTAGTGTTTTTGGTTATCAGACACGTTATGATTTACGTGCTGGTTTTCCTTTATTAACAACGAAAAAAATGTTTTTAAGACCAATTGCAGAAGAATTATTATGGTTTATTAAGGGAGATACAAATATTAAATATCTGGTTGATAGAAATGTAAAAATATGGAATGAATGGCCTTATGAAAACTTTAAAAAGTCTGAAGATTTTCATGGTGAGAGTTTAGAAGAGTTTGTGGCTAAGATAAAAGAATTACCTGCTGATGATCCATTTGTTTTAAAATATGGGGAATTAGGACCAGTCTATGGTAGACAATGGCGTAATTTTAATGAACAAGGGGTTGATCAGTTATCTATTTTAATTGATGGTTTGAAAAATAATCCATTTTCAAGAAGACATATTGTGAGTGCATGGAATCCAGTTGAAGTGGATCAGATGGCTTTACCACCATGTCATGCTTTTTTACAGTTTTATGTGTCAGCTGATAAAAAATATTTGTCTTGTCAATTATATCAAAGAAGTGCTGATACATTCTTAGGAGTGCCATTTAATATTGCTTCTTATGCTTTAATGACAGCAATGTTAGCACAGGTATGTGGATATGAAGCCAAAGAATTTATTCATACAATTGGGGATGCCCATATTTATAAAGATCATTTTGATGTTGTTAAAGAACAAATATCAAGAGAACCATTGCCACTATGTCAATTAAAGTTAAATCCAGAAATTAAATCTTTATTTGATTTTACGATAGATGATATTTCTATTGAAAATTATCAAAGTCATGGAAGATTATATGGAAAGGTGAGTGTCTAATGATTAGTATTATTGTAGCTATGGATGATAATCGTTTGATTGGAAAGAAAGATTCATCTAATGGAATGCCTTGGGATAATAAAGAAGATTTAAAACATTTTAAAGACACAACAATTCATCAGACGATATTAATGGGTTATACGACATATCAGGCGATTGGTAGACCATTACCTCATCGTCATACCATTGTTGTGAGTTTTGAACCTTTTGAAGATGAACGTGTAGAAGTGAGAACATCTTTAGAAGAAGTGATTCAGGAATATAAAGAAAGTGGAAAAGATTTGTTTATATCTGGTGGAGCTTCTATTTATAAACAGTCTTTACCTTTTGTTGATCAATTACTGATTTCTAAAATTAAAGGAACACATGAGGGTGAAACATATTTTCCGGATTTTGAAGATTATGGTTTTGTTTTAAAAGAAGTGAAACCATTTGAAACATTTGATTTAGAAATCTATCAAAGAGGTGCCCAATGAAAAGAATTATATTTCTAGTTATAAGATTATTATATAGAATACCGGGATGGTTATTAACGATTCATCGTTATAATAAACATAAAGAAGATGTCAGCTTTGAAACAAGATTTGATTTTACACAAAGATTAATTAGAAAAGTGAATGAAAAATCAAGAGTCAATATTCATTGCTTTGGGAAAGAAAATTTACCAGAAGAACAGGGATATTTAATGGCACCTAACCATCAAGGTTTATTTGATGCACTTATTTTGTTTGGCACACATGATCAACCTTTTAAATTCATTGTGAAAAAAGAATTAATGCATGTCTTTGTCTTAAAAAATGTATTACATATGGTGGATGCTTTAGCGATTGATCGTGAAAATATTCGTGCTTCAGTCAAAGTGATTAGACAAGCTTCAAAAGATATGGCAGCTGGAACAAGTTATGTTATTTTTCCAGAAGGGACAAGATGTCGTCAACAAAATAAAATGTTGGAGTTTAAAGGTGGAACCTTTAAATCAGTCATGAATGCAAAAAAACCAATCGTTCCTGTAGCATTGATTGATTGTTATAAAGTGTTTGACAATAATTCCATTGAAAAAGTAGATGCTCAGATTCATTATTTAACACCTATTTATTATGATGAATATAAAGATATGAGCAGTACAGAAGTTGCAAGTATGGTACAATCAAGAATAGAAAAATGTATTAATGAAAATGAGAATAAATTCTAAAAATTTATTCTTTTTTTCTTATGAATTTTTTCACAAAAGCATTGATAAATTCAAAATAATTTGCATTTTGACTTTGTTTTTTGAATAAAAATATGTAGTAAAACAATGAAAAAACCTTGATATAGAAACGCTTTCAAGCTATAATATATATAGTTCAAAAAAGGAATGGGAAGGAGAATTTTTTTATGAACAAATTATTAAAAGTTTTAGCTGCATCTGCTTTAGTAGCTACTGTTTTAGTAGGATGTGGTAAGAAAGGTGAAGAAACTGGAGCAGCTGCTGAAGGTGCTAAATATGCAAAAGTTGGTTTTGGTATGATTATTGAACCTGGAGACACTACTAGTACAACTATGGCAACAGTTGGATTGGATGCTGAAGGTAAAATTAATTACATCGATGTAGATGTTATCCAAACTCCAAATGGAAAAGATGAAACAAAAACTAAAAAAGAATTAAAAGAAGATTACGGAATGAAATCTGTTTCTGCTTCAATGGGTAAAATTGAAGGTGGAGCTGAATGGTACGAACAAATTGCTAAATTTGAAGAATTCTGTAAAGGTAAAACTTTAGACGAAGTTGCTGGAATTGAAACAGAACAACGTGATGAAGAACATACTTCAGTTCCAAAAACTGGTTCTGATTTAGCTGCTGGATGTACAATGGACATTGGTGCATTCAAAGAAGCTATTGCAAAAGCTGGTCAAAATATGACAGAAGTTAATGCTGACAAAATTGGTTCTGGTGAAGTTGCTAGTTGGGACGGAGAACAAAAAAATACAACTACTGCTGCAGTAGCATTAGATGCTGAAGGAAAAGCTGTATGGGCTTATGTAGATGTTTCTCAAAATCCTAATGGAAAAGATGAATCTAAATCTAAAAAAGAATTAAAAGAAGATTACGGAATGAAATCTGTTTCTGCTTCAATGGGTAAAATTAAAGATGGTGCAGAATGGTATGAACAAGCTGCTGCATTTGAAAAATACGTTGTTGGTAAAACAGCAGACGAAGTTGCTAAAACTGAAACAGAAAAACGTGATGAAGAACATACTTCAGTTCCAAAATCTGGTTCTGATTTAGCTGCTGGATGTACAATGGATATTGGAGCATTCTTAGAAGCTGTAGCTGAAGCATTCGCTAACGCTCAATAAAAATGATAAAAACCATGAAAAAATTCATGGTTTTTTTTGTTGTTTGTTGTTATAATGAAAAACGGTGATGAAATTGAAGAAATTAGTCTTAAGTTTATTATCTTTGTCAATGATAATGATCATGACGGGGTGTTCAAAAAAATATGAATTAATGAGTCATTATATTACAGGACCTTTTGATACCATTACAACATATATGTCATATGTCAGTAGTGAAGAAGAATTTAATGAACAATGTGATTATATTGAAGAACAGTTGAATTATTATGATCAGTTGTTTGATAAATATAATACATATAGTGGTATGAATAATTTAAAGACAGTTAATGATAATGCAGGAAAGAAAGCTATTGAAGTAGATCAACCTTTGATTGATTTATTGAATTTAAGTATTGAAAGAAATCAAAAGATTTCTTCTAAAGTGAATATTGCTTTTGGAAGTGTTATTAATATCTGGCATGATTATCGTGAAGAAGCAGAAAGTCATGATGGTGTCGGGACAGTGCCAAGTGATGAGGAATTAGAAAAAGCCAATCAGCATACAAGTATTGATAGTATTGAAATTGATGAAAAGAAGAAAACAGTTTATATCAATGATGCTCAGGTGTCTATTGATGTGGGAGCGACTGCTAAGGGGTATGCGATTGAACTGATTAAAGATGGATTGATTGAAATGGGTGTTGATAATTTCTTATTAAGTGGTGGTGGTAATGTAGCCAGTCATGGGCAAAGAAAGATTCAAAAAGAGGGAGAATTTTATCTGGATGATTGTGCAGATAAATTCTGTATTGGTATTGAATCACCACAAGATGGTAATTATGCAGCCAGTGCAGATGACCCAGATAGTGAAAATGAAGCTGTATTGGTTGTGCAGGGTGAATCCATTGTGACAAGTGGGGATTATCAACGTTTTTATCAAGATGTCAATGGTGTTAGATACCATCATTTGATTGATCCAGAAACATTATATCCAGCTGTTCATTTTAGAAGTGTCAGCATTATTACAGAAGATAGTGGCTTGGCTGATTTCTTGAGTTCAGCAGTCTTTTTGATGGAATATGAAGAAGGATTGAAGCTGGTCAATTCACTAGATGGTGTTGAGGCTATCTGGTTATTGGAAGATGGGAAAATCAAAATGTCAGATGGTCTTAAGGATAACGACAACATTTATATTATTGAAAAATCAAGATTGAAATAGGGAGGAAATATGATGCAAAGTTATAAGACAAAGGGGACTTGTTCAAGTCGTATTGATTTTGATGTTGTGGATGGAAAGGTCACAGGTGTGAAATTTATTGGTGGATGTTCTGGAAATACACAAGGTGTTGCTAAACTTGTGGAAGGTATGAGTAAAGAAGAAGCCATTTCCAGATTAGAAGGAATTCGCTGTGGGGCGAAGTCAACATCTTGTCCAGATCAATTAGCTCAAGCATTAAAACAAGCACAGTAGAACAGAAAAGTTCTACTTTTTTTGTCTTTTCTAGACATTTTTATCATATGATAAATTAGGTGATGTCTATGATGATACGTAGAATGAAAAAAATGCAGTTGTTATGTGGTGTATTTTTGATATTGCAGCTAGTCTGTTTTCAATGGATTATACCATTTCATTTGTTGGCAGTTTTGGTGAGTATCATTATTATTGTGAATCAAAGATGGTTTAAGGTTATTCAACTGCAATATCATTTTTATTTGATTATGTTATATTTTTATCGTTTATGGATTTTGAGTATAGAAAGCTTTTATTTTTTAGATTTGATTTATGTCGTCTTTTGTTTGTATATTGCGATTATGTTGATTCTTTTCTCTTTTCATTGTATCTTATAATGATTTTTTTTGTTATAATGTAGCATAAAGAGGAGGCGATTGTATGTTTGGACATTTGCAGGTTTATAGTGGTTACAGTTTTCAACAAAGTACAATATTAATTAAAGATCTGGTTTTAGCTGCAAAAGAAAAACATTTGGATGCCTTAGCTTTAACAGATAAAAATAATATGTTTGGTGCGATGGAGTTTAGTGAAGCTTGTCTTCAAAATGGGATTAAACCTATTTTTGGGATGGAAGCCAGTGTTCTTATAGATGGGCAGATTTATCCTTTTATTCTTTTGGCTATTGATGATCAAGGTTATTTTGATCTTGTGCATATTTGTTGTGAAGTGAATTTAAGTAGTGATCGTGCAATTGCTTTAGATCAACTGGCTTTATATCATGAACATCTCTATGTGATTTCGGGATTAGAAGATGGAATTGTAGAACGTCATGTGGCTAAGGAAATGGAAGATGAAGCCATTAAGTATATGCGTTTGTTTCAAAAGCTGTTTCATGATCATTATTATATTATGTTACAAAATCATCATTTGAAAATGCAGGAAAAAGGTAATGAAAGATTGATGTCTTTGGCACGTTATGTCAAAGTGAAAGTGATTTGTTCTAATGAAGTGCGTTATTTAAAAAAACAGGATGCTTTAGCTGTGGATTTATTACAGGCTTCGGCTCAAGGAATTACACTGGACGCACAATATCAGCCTTTGACACAGGAAAAGTATTTAAAAGATGAAAAGGAAATGGAAAGATTGTTCCCTCCAGAAATCATTGAGGAAACAAGACATGTCTGTACGACATGTAAAGCAACAATTCCTTTAAATGAGAAATATTTACCAACATACCCTGTTCCTCATCAAGGAAAAGCGGTAGATTATTTAAGAAGTTTATGCCATGTAGGATTAAAGAAACGTTTTCAAAATCAAGAGATTCCTGTGACATATCAAAAACGTTTACTCTATGAATTGAAAATTATTCATGAAATGGGTTTTGATGATTATTTTTTGATTGTCTGGGATTATGTACGCTGGGCAAAGGTTCAAAAGATACAAGTAGGACCGGGCAGAGGAAGTGCGGCTGGAAGTTTAGTTGCCTATGTTTTAGGAATTACAAATATTGATCCTTTACACTATGATTTATTGTTTGAACGTTTCTTGAATCCAGAACGTGTATCCATGCCCGATATTGATATAGATTTTCAGGATGATCGTCGTGATGAAGTCATTCGTTATGTCATTGATAAATATGGTAAGGATCATGCGGCACAAATTGTTACATTCAATACATATGGTCCTCGTGTAGCGATGAAGGAAATGGGAAAGGTTATGGGTGTCCCTTTGCCTCGTTTAGAACTGATCGCAAAGATGATACCGACTTCACCAAAGAATAAAAAGACTATTACACAGATGTATCAGTCTTCTGCTCAATTTCAATCTTTGATTAATCAAGATCAGCGTTTAATGAAAATTGTCGCAGCAACAAGCATTATTGAACATTTACCACGTAATATTTCTACCCATGCGGCAGGGGTTATTTTGTCAAAGCGTATTTTACATGAAGTTGTCCCTTTGGTTGTTGGTCCAACTTCTACGTTAATGTGTCAATATTCTAAGGATTATATTGAAACAGCTGGATTTTTGAAGATGGATTTTCTGGCTTTGAAAAATTTAACGATGCTTGATTATATTTGTAAGGATATTGAACATAATCAAAAGATAAAAATTGTTTTAAATGAGATGCCTTTAGATGATCAAAACACTTATCGTTTGATTTCTAAAGCAGATACTTTTGGTGTTTTTCAATTAGAATCTTATGGTATGCGTCATTTACTAAGACAGATGAAACCCTATTGTTTTGATGATATTGTGGCAGCTATTGCCTTGTTTAGGCCAGGACCAATGGAAAATATCCCGACTTATTTAAAACGTCGTTCACATCAGGAAAAGGTTGTTTATCCTTTAAAAGAATTAGAACCTATTTTAAAATCAACTTATGGGATTATGGTGTATCAGGAACAGATGATGCAGGTTGCCCAAAAAATGGCAGGTTTTTCACTTGCGAAAGCTGATATACTAAGGAAGGCCACTTCTAAAAAAGAAACAGAATTGATGCATTCTATGAAAGAAGAATTTATAGCAGGTTGTCTAAAAAATGGATTTTCTCAAGAAAAGGCTGAAGAAGTATTTGGATTAATAGAGAAGTTTGCGGATTATGGTTTTAACAAATCTCATAGTGTTGCTTATGCTTATGTGGCTTATCAGTTGGCTTATTTAAAAGCCAATTATCCTTTGTATTTCTTTGCATCGATTTTATCAAATGAATTATCAAGTGAAAATACAAAGGTGCATTGTATTCAAGAGTGTAAAGCTTATCATGTTCGTATCTTACCACCTTCTGTGAATCATTCACAGGCACGTTTTATGGTGGAAGAAGGGCATATTCGTTATTCTTTATTGGCTATTAAAAATGTGGGATATGCTGGTTATAAGGCTATTATTGAAGAACGTCAAAAAGGTTTGTTTAAAGATATTTATGATTTTATGATGCGTATGGAAAATTCACATCTTTCTAAAAAAATGTTAGAATCATTAGTGGATGCAGGGGCTTTGGATGAATTTGGTTTATCACGTCAGACGATTTTAAAGAATTTAGATGCGATTAGGGATTATGGTCATTTAAAAGAAAATCTGGGGATTGAAGAAAAACCTGTTTTAACGATTTATCAAGATCATCTTGAAGAAAAATTAAATCGTGAAAAGGCTGTATTGGGTGTTTATTTATCTATGCATCCTTTAGAGTTAAAAAAACAGAAAATCAAAGTGTCCTATGTTGATGTTTCCAGTTTAGATGAATATGTGCATAGGACAGTGAATGTTGTCGTACAATTACAACGTGTAAAAAATATAACAGATCGTAAAGGTCAAGAGATGTGTTTTATTGAAGCAATGGATGAAACAGGAAGTTTGGATGGTGTTGTTTTTGCTTCAAGATATAAAGACATAGGAATGATGTTAAAGAAAGGAAATATTTGTCTTATTCAAGGAAAAGTGGATATGAAAGATAAATTATCTTTGATTGTGGATAAGGCAAGGGTGATTGAATAGATATGGAAGAATTAGTTTTGATTGATGGAAATTCATTGTTGTTTAAGGCCTATTATGCCACAGCATCAATGGGAAATTTAATGGTCAACAAAGATGGGATTCCAACGAATGCTGTGTTTGGTTTTGCCAATATGTTACAAAAGATATTAGAGCGTGACAGTGCTTATGTTGTGGTGGCTTTTGATTATGGGAAAAAGACTTTTAGAAATGATTTATTAGATCAGTATAAAGCGACACGAAAGGAAACACCGGATGAATTAAAATGTCAATTTGCGATGGTGCGTGAGTTTTTAGAAGCTTATCAGATTCCTTACTATGAAATGGAAGGATATGAGGGTGATGATTTGATTGGGACATTATCCAAATTAGGTGAAGAACAGGGATTAACAGTTTCTATCTTTACAGGAGATAAAGATGCTTTTCAGCTCGTTTCCAATCAGACAACAGTATATCGTACGGTTAAAGGAGTGACGCAATTAGATGTGTATACTCCTGCTACATTGGATGAAAAATATGGTTTAAAGCCTGATCAGATTCGTGATTTTCTTGGTTTAATGGGTGATAGTGCAGATAATATTCCCGGTATCAAGGGAGTTAGTGAAAAGACCGCTTTAAAACTGCTTCACGAGTATGGAACAATTGAAAATTTAAAGGAACATATGAATGAAATCAAAGGAAAGATGGGAGAAAAAATTCGTGAAAATATTGACTTAGGTCTTCAATCAAAAAAGATTGCGACAATTCTTCGTGATATTCCTATGACACTTGATTTCAATCAAGCCAGATATAATGGTTATGATTTTGAAAAATTAAAAGCTTTTTATACACATTATGACATGAATTCACTTTTAAAAAAGATTTCTGTAGAATCAAGAAAAGAACAAAAGACAGATTTTCAATATGAAGTGGTTCATACCATGCCATTGATTCAAGAAGACAGCAGTGTATTAGGGGCTATCTATGATCAGAATTATCATAAATCCATTGTCTTAGGTTATGCTCTTTATAATGCTCATCAGGCTTATTTTATAAGTTATGAAGATGCTTTAAAAGATCAGCAATTCTTGGATTATTTAAAAAATCCTCAATATCATAAATATAGCTATAATATCAAAGCACAGATTTTATCAGCAAAATGGAATGGAATTGAAATTCAAGGTATGGATTTTGATTTACAGTTAGCTTCATATATTTTAAATCCAAGTCTAAAAGATGAGATGAAATATATTGGAGATTATTATGGTTATACATCTTTACAATATGAAGAAGAAGTCTTTGGTAAAAATACGAAGAAACATATTCCAGAGATGGATTTACTTGCGAAGCATACGATTTCTAAAGCGAAAGCGATTTATGAATTGAAAGATTTAGCTATTGAAAAATTAAAGCAGGAAGATCAATATGATTTGTATCAGAATTTAGAATTGCCTGTCACTTATATATTGGCGGATATGGAATATGTTGGAGCGAAGGTTGATGTCAATGTTTTAAAGAAACTGGAACAGACTTTTGATGCTCAAATTAAAGAAATTGAAGAAGATATTTATACTTTGGCTGATGAAAAATTTAATATTGCTTCACCAAAACAGTTGGGAGATATTTTATTTGGTAAACTTGGTTTACCAAATGGTAAAAAAACAAAGAGTGGTTATTCCACATCACAGGATATTTTAGAAAAGATTGAAGATTTACATCCGATTGTTCCTTTGATTCAACAATATCGTATGTTAACAAAATTATCATCTACTTATGTTAAAGGTTTGCAGGAACAGGTTTTTGCAGATGGAAAAATACATACCATCTTTAATCAGGCTTTAACACAGACGGGTCGTTTATCTTCTATCGATCCAAATTTACAAAATATTCCTGTACGTCAGGAGGAAGGTAAACTGATTCGACAGGCTTTTGTTGCGAGTCATGATTATTTGGTTTCCTTTGATTATTCACAAATTGAATTACGTATTTTAGCTCATCTGGCGAAAGTTAAATCATTGATTGAAGCTTTCCATCAAAATAAAGATATCCATACTCATACAGCAGCTTTGGTATTTAAAGTGAAAGATGAAGATGTGACACCACAAATGCGTCGTCAGGCAAAAGCTGTGAATTTTGGTATTATTTATGGTATGGGTGAGTTTAGATTATCTAAACAAATTGGTGTGACACTCAGTGAAGCGAGAGAATTTATTCGTCGTTATTTTGAAGAATATCCCGAAATCAAACAATATATGGAACGTGTGGTTGAAGATTGCAGACAGGATGGTTATGTTTCTACAGTTTTAAATCGTAAACGTTATATTCCTACAATTCACGATAAAAACTTTATGGTTCGTGAACAGGCGAAGCGTTTTGCGATGAATTCACCGATTCAAGGAAGTGGTGCTGACATTTTAAAACTGGCGATGATTCAGGTTGATCGCTTAATGAAAGAAAAACATATGAAATCTCAGATGATTTTACAAGTTCACGATGAATTGATTTTTGATGTATATAAAGATGAATTAGAAGATATGATGACAATGATTAAAACAGCGATGGAAAATGCTTTTCAGATGGAAGTGCCTTTAAAAGTCGATGGTGCTTATGCGTCTAACTGGTATGATTTAAAATAGGTGACTTATGCCAGAACTACCAGAAGTTGAAACTGTTAGACGTACATTGAAGAATTTTATTTTAGAACGTCCAATTCTTGGAATAGATGTTTATTACCCACGTATTATAGAGGGAGATGTCGAACAGTTTGTTGAAGCTTTCACAGGGGAAGTTTTTTGTGATATTGATCGTGTTGGTAAGTATCTGATTTTTCAATGTCAAAAACATGCCTTTATTTCCCATTTGCGTATGGAAGGAAAGTTTCATAT
>CALVFK010000046.1 GCA_944326805.1 uncultured Massilimicrobiota sp.
ATAGCGGCGAAGATAGTGGGCAACTGCGACAATAGCACGCTGCCAGTTCACATGACGGACCAGTCTTCTTCTGGTTCCGTCTTTTTTTTATTCTTTCATCATGATTTGCTTAAGATGAATTTTAAAAAACTTATAAAAAAATTTACAAAACACTCAAAAGAGTGTTTTTCTTTTTACATTTCTTTACAAAATTATGCTATTTTTTAGGAATTTAGTAATGTTATACTTTACTCGCTAAAGAGGAGGTATAGCAAATGAAAAATAAATTTTTTAAACTAGGTATGAGTGCTCTTATCGCAGCAACATTTTTAACTGGTTGTTCTGAGGAGAGTACACAAACAGCAGTTGATTTAAATTCAATGACAATTGATGAAATAACTGAAAAAGCAAAAGAAGATGGAGAAATTAATTCTGTTGGTATGCCAGATACATGGGCAAACTGGATTGAAACATGGAATGAAATTGAAGAAAATTATGGTATTAAACATACTGATACAGATATGTCCAGTGCAGAAGAATTAGCAATTTTTGCAAATGAGGCAAGTGATGCAACAAAAGATATTGGAGATGTTGGACAATCATTTGGTCCAGTTGCTGAAGAACAAGGAGTAACTTTGCCATATAAGACATCTTATTGGGATTCAATCCCAGATTGGGCAAAAGACGATGATGGTGATTGGATTATTGGATATTATGGAACGATTACTTTTATTACAAATACTGATCTTGTAGAAAAAGCACCAACAAGTTGGCAAGATGTATTAGATGGTGATTATACATTGACAGTTGGTGATGTTTCAGTAGCAACACAAGCACAAAGTGCATTATTAAGTGCTTCAATTGCATTCGGTGGTGATGAAAGTAATATTCAACCTGGACTAGATTTCTTTAAAAAATTAGCAGAAGAAGATCGTTTAGATATGGGCGATACAAGTGTTGCTAGATTAGAAAAAGGAGAAATTGAAGTTGCAGTTTTATGGGATTATAACTCATTAGGTTATCGTTCACAAATTATGGAAAACAATGCAAATGCTCATTTTGAAGTATCAGTTCCAACTGATGGTGCTATTCAAAGTGGTTATTGTACAATTATTAATGCATATACAAAACGTCCATATGCTGCTGCTTTAGCAAGAGAATATATTTTGTCTGATGAAGGACAAATTAATTTAGCAAAAGGTTATGCTCGACCTATTCGAGATGATGTAGAATTACCTGATGATGTCAAATCAATGCTTTTACCAGATGAACAATACGAAAATGCAAGATTTGTTGAGGATCAAGAAGCGTGGGATCAAACAGTTTCTGATTTATCAACAACATGGCAGGAAGAAGTAGTTGCATATGCACAATAATAAAGTTGTCTTTATTTTATTGGATGGGCTGCAAAGCTATTATGCAAAAGAATATTTAGGGTATTTAGAACATTTGTGTGAATATAAAAAAGCAGCAAAGTATGAAGTACTAGGTGAATTGCCTAGTGCTTCACGTCCAATGTATGAAACGATTTTTACTGGTGTACCTGTATATGAACATGGTATTACAAACAATGGTATATCTCGTTTATCTAATCAAGAACATATCTTTAAACTTATCAAAAAAAATCATAAAAAAAGTCTGACATTAGCATATTATTGGATTAGTGAATTATATTTATCAGCACCATTTAATAAAGACAGGGATATATATCATTATGATTCAAAGTCAAATATTGATCGTGGTTTATTCTATTTTGAAGATACTTTTCCAGATAATCACCTGTATGCCTTATCATCATGTTTCATGAATAATGATGAATATGATTTCGTATTTATACATCCTATGAATATTGATGATGCTGGACATAAGTTTGGTGTTGAATCAAAAGAATACGGAAACGCAGTTATACAAAATGATAAATTACTGTCAACTTATATTCCACAATGGATAAATGCTGGATATAGTATCATTGTAGGAGCAGATCATGGTATGACAAAAGATTGTTATCATGGTGGAAATAGTTTAGAACAACGACAAACAGCCTTGTATATTATAGATTCAAGGGTTATTGGGGGATATCATTCAAAACAATTAACAACATTAGAATTTGCTCCATTATTATGCTACTTATTAGGTATTCAACCAACTCAAAAAATGAAATCATTGGAGGTGGAATTTAATCATGAACACAAAGAAAAATTATAAATTTTATGTATTAGCATTAATACCATTTTTTATAATTGTCTTGTTATTTGAAATCTTACCACTTATCAATATAGTAATTGAAAGTTTCTCTAAACGAGGTGGTGGATTTACTATTGAACATTTTGTTAAAATCTTTTCCACACGTTTATACCAGCAATCAATTTTTAACAGTTTATGGATTTCACTCTTTTCAGCCATAGTCGGTATTGTTATTGCGTTTATAGCAGCTAAAGCAATGTCTAATGCAACTCCAAAAATACGCAGTGCATTTACTTCCGTTTTAAACATTACAAGTAATTTCGCAGGAGTTCCATTAGCTTTTGCATTTATGATTTTACTTGGAAATGTTGGGATTTTAACATTAATAGGTAAAAATTATGGTATTGATTTTTTAGCAAATTTTGACTTATATACAATTAACGGCTTGTTACTAACATATATATATTTCCAAATTCCACTAGGGACACTATTGATGCTTCCTATTTTTGCGGGACTTAAAAAAGAATGGAGAGAGGCTGTAGGATTACTTGGCGGAAATAGTTTTCATTATTGGTTTAAAGTTGCTATACCATCATTATTACCAAGTATTTTAGGAACATTTTCTGTTTTATTTGCGAATGCTTTAGCTGCATATGGAACAGCATATGCCTTATTAAGTAATAATATTTCTATATTACCAATACGTATATCACAACAATTTGTTGGAGAAGTTGTACAAAATCAAGAATTTGGCTGTGCCTTATCATTAGTTATGATGGCACTAATGGTTATTTCTATTTTGATTACTAATAAATTACAGAAAAAATCAGGAGGTGTAAGATGAAACTCAAAACGCATTTATGGGATGGACTTATCTTATTCATCATTGCTGCATTTTTAATTGTGCCACTAGCACTGACCTTCCTATATTCCGTATTTACAGCATGGATGGATATTTTACCGACTGGTTTTACTCTCCAATTTTATACCCAAATATTTACTGATGGTGCTTTTATCAATTCCTTATTAAGATCATTAGTTATATCCTTTGTTCCTGTATGTATATGTAGTTTTGCAATTTTACTTGTTCTTTATGTGATGACACTCTACATGCCAAAATTAGAAAAATATGTAGAGATACTCTGTAATATTCCATATGCTATACAAGGTGTGATTTTAGCTGTTGGGATTATATCGCTCTATTCAGGTAAACCTGGCTTTTTATCTAATCGTCTTTTCTTACTTGTAGGAGCATATTGTATCATTATATTACCATATACATTTCGTGGTTTAAAAAATACAATTGGTGCTTTGAATGTAAAATGTGTGATTGAAGCAGCACAGGTATTAGGATGTTCACAACTTCATGCATTCTTTACAATTATTATTCCACAAATGAAAAATGGAATTATTTCAACAATGATGTTAGCTTTTACAATGTTATTTGCAGATTTCGTTGTTGTTAATATGATTGCAGGAAGTGCCTTTAGAACAGCAGGTATCTATTTATATCAAACAATGTCTAAATCAGGGCAACTATCAAGTGCAATTATTGTGATATTATTTATTACAACATTCATTATTTCAACATTGACATTAATGATTCAAAATAAAGCAGTAGTAAAGAGGGGGAAAAATTAATGGCTTATATAGAGTTTAAGGATATATGCAAAAGTTATGATGGTCAAAATCAAATCCTAAAAAATATTCATCTTGATATAGAAGAAGGGGAACTTGTCACATTACTGGGACCAAGTGGTTGTGGGAAATCAACATTATTACGCTCACTTGCTGGATTAGAACAAATTGATTCTGGAAGAATTATCTTAGATGGTGAAGATATAGCAGATGTTCCTGTAAAGAAACGTGGTATAGGAATGGTTTTCCAACAATATTCTTTATTTCAAAATATGAATGTTGAAGATAATATTGCTTTTGGATTAAAAATAGCTAAAATGGATAAAAATCAAATGAAAGAAAAAGTTCAACGTGCTATTGAAATGGTCGATTTAATAGGAAAAGAAAAAAGTTATCCTAGTGAGTTATCTGGTGGTCAACAACAACGTGTTGCCATCGCAAGAGCTATAGTGATGGAACCAAAGGTATTATTATTAGATGAACCATTAAGTGCTATTGATGCAAAATTAAGACGTGAATTACAGGAAAAAATTAAACGTGTACAGAAAGAATTAAAGATTACAACTATTTTCGTAACACATGACCAAGATGAAGCAATGATTATGTCAGATAAGATTCATCTTATGAAAAATGGTATCATTGAACAAAGTGGAAATCCAGTAGAATTATATACACATCCTGTATCTAAATTTGCGGCTGAATTTATAGGACATTATAATATTTTAGATAATCAACAGTTAAAAACACTTTTACCAAAGCATAATTTTAATAATCACTATTATGCCATCAGACCAGAAACAATCCTTCTACAAACTGAACCTATTCAAGATTCAAATATGTATGTATTTGAAGCAGTTGTGAATCATTATATATCAAGAGGAAATGTATTGAGATATACATTAAGTTGCCATGATGTCATCATCAAATCTGAAGCTTTATTTAGAAGTTTTACTTTGTTTGATGAAGGACAAAAAGTTTATGTTGGTATTGAACCACATAATATACTAGAAATTAGGGATTAAAGGCTGTTTATAAACAGTCTTTTTGGATAGAAAAAAGACAAAGAAAAAGATATAATAAAAAAGGGCTGATAAAATGATAAAACAAAATTTACATACACATTCTATTTATTGTGATGGAAACAATACAATTGAAGAAATGGCTTTAGAAGCTATTCAAAAAGGATTTACAGTTTTGGGTTTTTCAGGACATGGTAATTGTCGACATATTGATAATTATTCTATGGATGAAGAAAATACACAAAAATATATACAAGATGTTTTAGATATTAAAGAAAAATATCAAGATCAGATACAAATCTTTCTTGGTATAGAAGAAGATATTTTAGGAAAACCATTTCTAAAACATCAACCATATGATTATATTATTGGAAGTGTGCATTTCGTTAAGGCTGGTGAACAATATTTAGCTGTAGATGAAAGCTATGCAACAACACAAAAGATTGTTCAATATTATGGTGATTTTTTAAATTATGCCAAGAGTTATTATCAAGAAGCAAAAAAGATTGCTTATAGAGATGAAGTGGATATTGTAGGACATATTGATTTATTAACAAAGTTTAATGAAAATGAAGATTTTATAAGTTTTCATAGTGAACAGTATTTACAAATGGCTTATGAATGTATCGATTTACTCATCGAAAAAAAGAAAATCTTTGAAGTCAATACAGGTGCTATTGCAAGAGGATTAAGAAAAACGCCTTATCCACATAAGATTTTATTAAAATATATTCATGATCATGGTGGGAAAATTTGTTTAAATAGTGATTGTCATCAAAAAGAAATGCTAGATTGTTATTATGATGAAGCATTGCAACTGATTCAAGAATGTGGTTTTACATCAATGATGTTATTAACTGAAAATGGTTTTGTAGAAAAAGATATTCAAGAATTTATAAAATAAATATGTGTTTATAAAATGTTGTTTCTATAGATTATAGGACAACATTTTTGACTTTTATAAGAATGATTTTGTGAGATACATTGCTTATCTTTTGAAAACATTTTATAATAATATTAACTATAACAGAGAGGAGTATAAAGATGAAGACATATTTAACATTAGATGTAGGTGGGAGTTCAATTAAATACGCTTTAATTCAAGATGATTCAACAATATTAGAAAAATCAAGTGTGCCAACTCCAATGGATACAATGGCTCATTTTGTAGAAACAATAGGAGAAATATATGATCAATATAAAGATAATATTGCAGGAATGGCAATATCTATGCCAGGAATTATTGATCCTCAAAAGGGATATGCTTTTACAGGTGGAGCGTTAAAGTATATTTCAAAAATGAATATTGTTGATATTTTAAAAGAGAGATGTCCTATTAATATTACCATTGGGAATGATGCAAAGTGTGCAGCGAATGCAGAAATTGGCTATGGTAATTTGCAAGATATCCAAGATGGGGCTGTTGTTATTTTAGGAACTGGTATTGGTGGTTGTTTAATTAAGGATCATCAAGTGCATACTGGTAAACATTTTAGTGCTGGTGAATTTTCTTTTGTGAAAACAAATTGTTTAGATGGTATTGGCTGGAATTATGCATGGTCAACGAGAAATGGAATTACAGGATTATTAGAACGTGTACAGGAACAATTAGAAACAGATGAAAAATACACAGGTGTTGAAATTTTTGATATGGCTAATCAAGGAAATGAAAAAGTGATTGAAGGTATTAGTCAATTCTGTAAAGAAGTTGCTATTCAAATCTTTAATGTGCATATTATTTTTGATTGTGAAAAAGTCGCAATAGGTGGAGGAATTAGTGCACAACCTCTTTTAATAGAACTTATTAAAAAGCATTTTGATGATATTTTTAATCATTTAGGTTTTGATGTCTATAAACCAGAAATTGTTCCTTGTTATTATCGTAATGATGCTAATCTTATCGGAGCTTTATATCAACATATACAAACATTCCAATAATGAAATAGGCAATGACGAGTTCATTGCTTTTTTTGCAAAACCTCAAAAAAAATAAAATTATAAAAAATATGTAAAAATATGTTAAAAATAACTCAAAATCATGTTATTCGCCCATATATCTGTTATACTTATACTATAAGGAGGAAGGATATCATGAAAAAGATATTTAAATTAGCTGTGTGTTTATTAACAGTAGTAGGTCTTTCTGCCTGTGGAGGAGCATCTACTGAAAAACAGGAAGCTGTCGTAAAGAGTTTTTTTGATTATTTAAAAGCAGGAGATATTGAAAAATTATCCACTGTTTGTACTGAAGATAATAGTGATGTTGATGATTTGGTATCAATGATGGCATCGTTTGAAGAATTTCAAGATGTAGCGACATATGGACAAAAATTTGTGGATGAAGCCAATAAATTTATCGATAGTGCTTTTCAAAATTATGTCACTTCATATGAAATAAACAGTGTTGAGGAAGATGGAGATAACTATCTGGTTATTGTTGATGTCAAAATGAAAGATTATGACAATATTGATTTGAGCAGTGAAACAAATGATATTGTAGAAAAATATCAAACAGAACATTTATCTGAATTACAGGAAATTTATCTTTCACAAGGGGAACAGGCTATGATGGAAAAAATCTTTGGTGATATGGCAACGGAAATTTTTGGCGCCATGACAAAGGAAATGGAAGGTGCAAAAGATATAGATACACAGCTTAGATTTACACTTGTGCCTAATGAAGATAATTGGCTTATTTCAAAAATTGAACAAAAATCAGAATAAAATATAAAAATAATGAACTATGGAAGACAAAGATCTTCCTTTTTTTAACTTTCTTTTCTATGCAAGAAAAATGTTTTTCTTTAAAAGAAGAACTGATATAATAGCACGGTGAGGAGGAACTCAATATGATAAAATGTATTGTATGTGATCTAGATGGAACTTTAATCAAGTATGATGATACTATGGAAAAAAGAACAGAACAACTATTAAAGAAATGTATAGCTCAAGGTATAGAATTTATTATTGCAACTGGGAGAGATATCAATATGGTTATTGATTTTTTAAATCAATACCAATTAGATTGTGATTTGATTTTAAATAATGGAACACAGTATTGTAATAAAGAATTGACAATGAATGATATATATCCTATGTCATATGATGCTTTTTCAAAAATTTCAACAATTTTATCATCATATGGGTATTTACTGGCAATACATACAAATCAAGGTAAGTATTCTTTTGTAGATGCTGATGCATTTTGGGATTACCATTATAAATTATTATTAGCTTCTAAAGATTATAAAGGTTTTTTACCAGAAAAGACTTTTACAACAAGAAGTGGTTATTTAAGAGATTTTCATTATGCCAAAGATGCTCAAGAAATGATAGAAAAAGGAATTAAAGTATTAAAAATTGATGCCAGACATTTAGACGCATATTCTATTCAAGGCGTAAAACAACAGTTAAATATTGATGGTTTAGACATTTCTTCTTCTTTTGAAGATAATATTGAAATTACAAGTTCAATAACAAATAAAGGAAAATTATTAGAAAAAGTGATAAAAGAAAAAGGATATGCTTATGATGAGGTTGCTGTTTTTGGAGATGGACAAAATGATGTACCAATGCTTCAGCTATTTCCTTATTCTTTTGCACCTAAAAATGCTTCTCAAAGTGCTAAAGATGCTGCTCGTTATGTTCTTTCTACAACTAATGAAGAAGGAGCAGTTTTTGAAGGATTGGAGCAGTTATATAAAGCAGGAATTTTAAAAATATAAATAAAATAGAGCAAGAAGATTGACGAAAAATGGAAAATTGATTATCATTAATATGGATATAAAATCCAAAATGAATAGGAGGAAAAAAGAATGGCAAAATTTGTTTGTACAGTATGTGGTTATGTTTATGAAGGAGATGCAGCTCCAGAAAAATGCCCTGTTTGTGGTGTTGGTGCTGATAAATTCGTAGAACAAAGTGGAGAAATGACATGGGCTGCTGAACATGTTGTTGGTGTTGCACAAGGTGTAAGCGAAGATATTATTAAAGATTTACGTGCTAATTTTGAAGGTGAATGTTCAGAAGTTGGTATGTATTTAGCAATGGCTCGTGTAGCTCATCGTGAAGGATATCCAGAAGTTGGATTATATTATGAAAAAGCTGCTTGGGAAGAAGCAGAACATGCAGCTAAATTTGCTGAATTATTAGGAGAAGTTGTGACTGATTCTACAAAGAAAAATCTTCAAATGCGTGTAGAAGCTGAAAATGGAGCAACTGCAGGAAAAGTAGATTTAGCAAAACGTGCTAAAGAAGCTAACTTAGATGCAATTCATGATACAGTTCATGAAATGGCTAGAGATGAAGCTAGACATGGTAAAGCATTTGCTGGATTATTAAAAAGATATTTTGGTGAATAATATAAAAAAAGCCCGTTCTAGGGCTTTTTTAGTTTAATCATTTAAATTGATACATTTTTGATACATTTTATCTTTGTGTTTATGTCTAAAAACAAAGAGCTGCATAGATAATCATTGAATATGATGAAGTGAAGTGTCTAATTATTAAAATAATCAATATATGATGACATATGAAAATGAATACCTTACCTTAGATCTATTCTAATATATTATTTTTTCAAGATTTGTTGTTTAACTTGTACTCTATATTCATTCTCTTATATAATATATTATAGGTCAAAAATAATTAAGGGAGGAAGTTAAGTGAATAAGACAAGAATATTAGATGTTAAGTATGCTTTAACACAGATTCTTTATTTTGCATCTTTTAGTGCATTAATGGGGTATGCTTCAGTCTATCTATTAGGACAAGGTGTTTCTAATTCATTGATAGGAACAACTTTAGCATTAGTCAGTATTATTGCTGTATTTACTCAACCAATGGCGGCTTCAGCCGTAGATAAAAAAGTCATTAAGCTGCAGTCATTGGTTAATATTATTTTAATTGCAACAGTGATTTTATCATTATGTCTGTATTTCTTTGAATTACCAACAATGATGTTATTATGTGTTTTTGTAGGCATTGTTACATTTATGATGACTGTACAACCATTATTTAATTCTATGGCTTTTCTTTTTGAAAAATATGGTATACAAATTAATTATGGTTTAGCAAGAGGACTTGGAAGTGCTGCATATGCTTTAGCTTCAGCTGTATTAGGTTATCTTGTTGAAGATTTTGGAACAGGCGTCATTCCATTATTTTATATTATAGGAAATATCTTATTAATTATTGTTGTCTATACATATGTTGTTCCTAAAAATCAGCAACATCTTGTTCAACATGAACAACAAAATAAAGAAGAAACAGAACAGAAACAACTATCATTCTTTCAATTTTGTGCTCTTTATAAAAAATTTATGATTTTTGTTGTGGGGGTTGTTCTGGTTTTCTTTACACATACAATTATTAACAATTTCTTTATTCAAGTTATCACACCAATTGGTGGAACTGAAAGTCAAATGGGTATAGCGGTATTTATTGCAGCCATTGTAGAGTTACCAGCTATGGCTATGTTTAATATTATGCGTAAAAAAATCAATTGTGCAACATTATTAAAACTATCAGTTGTGATGTTTGCATTGAAACATTTATTAACTTTTTTAGCAACAAACATTTTCATGATTTATGTGGCACAGGTTTTACAAATTGGTGCTTATGCTATCTTTATACCTGCCAGTGTATATTATGTAAATGAAGTGATCTCTAAACAAGATCTTGTAAAAGGACAATCTATGGTTACTGTTGGGATTACCGCAAGTGGTATTATAGCCAACTTTGCGGGAGGAATCTTATTGGATGCAGTTGGTGTTTATCATTTATTAATGATTGGTGTTGTCGTATCAGTTGTTGGTGGTTTGATTGTTTTTGGATCTATTGAAAAGAAAAAGGCAAATGTTGTTGAATAAACAATCATATATAAAGAAATGAAGCAGTTAAATTCAGTGAACATGCTGATTGAAACTGCTTTTTATATTAAAGTAAAAAGATTAAAAATGCTTATTTGATAATGACTTTATATTCAAATATCTATAAAAAATTGCCAATAGCTATTGTGAAATAATGGGATTATGATATAATAGTGAGCATGTTTTTATGATTGGAGGGATTTATTGAGGTAGGACTATATATGGTGTATTGAAGATAAAATCGACCCTTTGAAATACGCTGACGGTCAGCAGGTCATCGCCGATTTTATGACTGAATAAGTCTTATTGTGGGTTAGAAGCCCAGTTTTATGAGCGTACACTTGTAGAATCAATAAGAGTATTAAAAGCAATATGCTATATAAAGCTCAATGAATCTGATAAAAATTGAATAGTCAAAATAATCAGTAGTTACAAGTGCTCTCAAAAGAAAGGAGTATTTTAATGAAAAAATTATTTTTAATGTTATTATCTGTAGGAATGCTGGTAGGATGTCGTTCAAATAGTGTGAATATGAGTGATGAAATGAAGATTGATAATCCTATTGATTTATCAAAAGAAGATGGAGCAGACAGTGTCGAAAGACAAGGTGATCACGAAGATTCTATGTATTATGCTCATCCAGATTTTTATAATATGGAATCTACAGAATCATTGACAATTTTAAGTCACTTTCAAACATTACAACAATCTTCTGAATGGAGTTGTGGAGTGGATAGTGCCTTAATGGTATTAAATTATTATGATAAATTAGGTAATCATACAGAGGAATCTTTGGCACAATTGAGAACAAATGGTTTATCACCAGAAGCAACAAGCTTAGAATCAATGATTAAAATCTTTGAAGGTGTTGGTGGTATGGACATTCATTCTACATATGATTATACACAAGAAGAAGCAAGTGAAAAAATCAATCTTGATATGATTCGTCAATATTTAGAAAAAGGTGTGCCTGTCATGGTTGCATGGAACGACTGGGGTGGACATTGGCAGACAATTATTGGTTATGATGATATGAATACAGAAATAACACAGGATGATGTGATTATTGTTGCTGATTCTTATGATACGACTGATCATAATCAAGATGGTTATGGAATTATTCCAGCTGAACGCTTTTATTATAATTGGACAATGTATGATTTCTTTGAAAAGAATTATCAAATTGATGAAAGAGATCATTTGTTTATTGCTGTAGAACCAAATAAAAAATTTTTTGATACAGGAAGTAGTCTTAT
>CALVFK010000047.1 GCA_944326805.1 uncultured Massilimicrobiota sp.
TGAATATACAATATCATCTGTCTTTATTGACAGGGTATTCACCTGGTTTAAAGATGGTTGTGATGATGACTGTTATTAGTTTGATTTTGATACTTTTATTGTATCATATCGCTATAACAAAACAGGATTATATTGAATTGACGGATCAGGGAATACAAATTTGTTCTCGTCAATTTCAGAGTCGTTATTCCATCCTTATAGGATTCTTATTGAAACAAAGTGAGCGTAGAAATCAACATTATCAATGGCAACAATTAAAAAAAGTTTCTATTGATATCGTTATATCAACCATGACACAAAGATATGGTTTATCTAAGATCTATTTACCACGTTTTACCTTTACATTTGATGATGGACAAGTCTATACAATCAAATCAGGACTGGCATTTGATGAAAACAGCAAAATGGCTTATCAAATCATCAAAGCTAAACATATTCCTATCACTGGAGATGATTATATAATAGGTTTTTATAAGCAAGATGAAATGAGTGGGTTTGAATATTTTGAAAAACATTATGCTTTCAATACACCTCGCAAAAAATGATTGTGCATATAATTTGAATTCTTTGGATTTTGGGGTATACTAGAGGTGGAAGGTGATAAAAAATGGTTAATATGCAAAAAGTTGCAGTTATTGGATGTGGATTTGTTGGAGCTACATCTGCATTTAGTTTGATTCAGACAGGTTTATTTTCTGAAATGGTATTGATTGATGCAAATATGCAAAAAGCTGAAGGTGAAGCTATGGATTTGAGTCATGGAAGTGCTTATTTGACACCAATGAATATTTATGCTGGAACATATGATGATATTGTTGATGCAGGATTGATTGTCATTACAGCAGGAGCGAATCAAAAACCAAATGAAACAAGATTGGATTTAGTGAAGAAGAATGTTCAAATCTTTAAAAGTATTATTCCTGAAATTAAAGAAAGAAATTGTGAAGGAATTTTATTGATTGTTTCTAATCCTGTTGATATTTTAACTGAGGTGGCATTGAAATTATCAGGATTCCCTGCTCATCGTGTCATTGGTTCAGGAACAGTTCTTGATACAGCGAGATTGAAATATGTTTTAGGTAAACATTTACAAGTCGATCCTCGAGATATTCATGCTTATATTATTGGTGAACATGGTGATAGTGAACTGGTTGTTTGGTCAGGGGCACAGGTTGCAGGTATTCACATTAATCATTTCTGTGAATTGCGTGGTCATTTTAATCATGAAGAATCTATGGAAAGACTGGCTCAAGAAGTTCGTGATAGTGCTTATGAAATTATTAAAAGAAAAGGTGCAACTTACTATGGTGTAGCAGTAGCTGTCAAACGTATTGCAACAGCAATTGTGAAAGATGAACATGCTGTTTTACCAATTTCAAGTTTAATGCAGGGAGAATTTGGATTAAATGATATTTGTCTAAGTATCCCAACTGTCATTGGCCAAAATGGTGTTGAAAAAGTTGTAGATATTTACTTGAATAATGATGAAAATGAAAAATTACAAACAAGTGCTAAAGCTTTAAAAGATGTTTTAGATGGTTTGGATTTATAAAAGAAAAGCTCTGTAAGGTGAATGACTTTACAGAGTTTTTGATATTTTCATAGCTGCCATATCATTTGCTTTTTGTAAGCTTTCTTTCCAGCTATCGCCTTGAATGCGATAAGCCATAATAGCACCTAAATGAGTATCGCCGGCACCATTGGTACTATGGACAGAAACTTTTTGAGTTGGAATATAAAAGTTTTGTGTTTGATTATAGAAATAACATCCTTCTTGACCAAGTGTAACAATTATTGGTTGTTGTGTCTTTGTATAAAGTATCTTACAGGCATTTTCTAAGTCATTTTGGTGGGTATAGGTAAGGATTTCTTGTTTGTTGAGATGTAAAATGGGATGAAGGGAAAGAATGTTATGCATGGCTTGTTGGGGGATTTTGAAAAGACGTGGTCCAGGAGCAAAATATAAAGTATGATGGGGATATTGCTTTAAAAAATGATAAATTACCTGGTTTGAATCTTCTTCAATATCTAATCCACAAATATAAATAGCTTGATATAAGGACATATTTAATTGTGTGAACCAATCCTTTTGAAAAATATATTCGCCGCCGTGTTCACAAAGAAAAGTACGTTCTCCCTGTTTGTCTACCACGCAATAACAACATCCATTCTTTTGTGATGTTTCAATCAAAACAGGAACATGATTTTTTTGAAACTGTGCTTTGACAAAAACACCATAGAATCCTTGGCCGATAGGTGAAAAAAGAGTATAAGGAAGCTGTAATTGTCTAAACACAGCACTCACGTTCCAGGCACACCCACCCATTGTCATTTCTTGTTTTATAATATTTTCATCGCCTGTGATTTGGGGGAATTGTTGTACATAAATGTTAACATCACAGACACTTGAACCAATGATTAATGTCGATTTCATAATGTTCCTCCTTTTTCTTGATGATTTTTCTTGATTATAGCAGATGTTTGTATATTTAGAAAAGCATTAGTGCTAAAATAGTGAAAGGGGAGGGAAATATATGGAAGATACAAATACAATGATAGAGGGTTCAATAGCAAAGAAAATTATTTATTTTGCGATTCCTTTGTTTTTAGGAAACTTATTTCAACAGTTATACAATACTGCAGATTCTTTGATTGTGGGGAATTTTTTAGGATCAAGTGCCTTGGCAGCGGTTGCTTCTTCTGGTAATTTGATTTTTTTACTTGTTGGTTTCTTTAATGGGCTTTCGGTAGGAGCAGGTGTTGTCATTGCACGTTTTTTTGGTGCGCATGATCATCGCCGTGTCAGTCTCTCTATTCATACGACTGTCGCCTTAGGAATCGTCTGTGGACTTGTTTTAACTGGAATAGGAGTGATTTTTGCACCTAAGATTCTTGTCTTAATGGGAACACCACAAGATGTTTTACCAGAGTCTATTGTTTATTTTCGTATTTATTTTATGGGTTCATTAGCTTTTGTCTTATATAATGCTTTCACAGGTATTTTACAGGCACTGGGAGATAGTAAACATCCTTTATATTATTTGATTGTTTCTTCGGTGATTAACGTTGTTTTGGATATTGTTTTGATTACTGTTTTTCATATGGGTGTAGATGGAGCTGCAATAGCAACTGTGATATCGCAGGTTGTCAGTGCTGTTTTATGCTTTTTCTATCTTTTAAAACATCCATCTTATCCACTCGTGATCAAAGATATTCGTTTTGATATACCAATGTTGAAACAAGTTATTCAAAATGGTTTGCCAGCAGGAATTCAAAATTCTATTATTGCTTTAGCCAATGTGGTCGTTCAAAGCTATATTAACAGTTTTGGAAAAATGGCAGTGGCAGGATGTGGTGCATATTCTAAAATCGAAGGATTTGGTTTTTTACCCATTACATGCTTTGCTTTAGCTATGACGACTTTTGTATCACAGAATATGGGTGCTCAAAAATATGATCGTGTTAAAAAAGGGACGCGTTTTGGGATTATATGTTCATTAATACTTGCTCAAATGATTGGAATTGTGATTTTTATAACGGCACCATTTTTAATCGGTTTATTTGATTCTACGGTAGATGTTGTTGAATTTGGAACAGCACAGGCCAGAACAGTGACATTATTTTATTTTTTATTAGCTTTTTCACATTGTATTGCTGGTATTTTAAGAGGAGCAGGAAAATCAATGGTACCAATGCTTGTGATGATGGTTTTCTGGTGTATTGTGCGTGTTTTATATATGAGTATTGCTTTATATTTTGTTCATGATATTCATCTTGTCTTTTGGGCTTATCCAATCACATGGACATGTAGTTCGATTGTCTTTTTATGGTTCTATCTTTTTTCTTCGTGGTTACCAGATCATAAGCCAAAACCTTTTTGATAATTTGTTAAAATATGGAAAATTAACGATAAGTGGCGGAAATAAGCCACTTTTTTATTATAAAAAATCAAAAAATAAAACATGTTTTTTCTATACATCATCTTATAAATAGTATATAATGGTGGTATGAAGTGTTAAAAAATGTATAGAAATGTATAAAAGTGGGTGATTTTGAAGTGTTCATAGGTGAATATAGGCATAATATAGATGCAAAAGGGCGTTTGAGTATTCCAGCTAAAATGCGTCTTGAATGCGGCGAAAAAGTCTATGTCACTCGTGGTAATGAAGGTTGCCTGGCCGTTTATACTGTTGAAGGGTGGCAAACATATTATCAATCACTCATGCAATTACCAAAGACAAAGAAAAAAACCAGAGTATTTATTCGTTTGGTCACTTCCAGAGCAACGGAATGTGAATTTGACAAATTAGGACGTATTAATATTCCACAGGTTTTAAGAAATGAAGGTCAGCTTCAAAAAGAATGTGTGATTGTAGGAGCAGGAGATCACATTGAATTATGGGATAGCCAGATGTGGGATTGCTTCTATGATGAGAATATGGATCAGTTTGATGACATTTCAGAAAATATTGATGATTTAGATTAGGAGGACGTTATGTTTCATCATATCAGTGTATTACTTCAAGAAACGATTGATGGTTTGAATATCAAAGAAGATGGAATCTATGTAGACTGTACACTGGGTGGTGGTGGACATAGTCAGGAGATTCTCAAGCGTTTAACGACAGGACATCTTTATTGTTTTGATCAAGATCAAACGGCTATAGCGGCGGCTCAAGAACGCCTGGCACAGATTTCTGATCGTTTTACTATTATTTATGCCAATTTTAAAAATTTAAAAGAGGAACTGGCAAAACGTGGTGTTCACCATGTTGATGGATTTGTTTTTGATTTAGGTGTCTCTTCGCCACAGTTTGATGATGGTGAACGTGGTTTTAGCTATAACTATGATGCACGTTTGGATATGCGAATGGATCAAAATCAAAAGATCAGTGCCTACGAACTGGTCAATCAGGCTCCAGTTTCAGATTTAATCACATGGTTATATAAATATTCTGATGAAAAGTTTGCTAAACAGATTGCCAGAGCGATTGCTCGTCATCGTGAAGAAAAACCGATTGAAACAACTTTCGAGCTTGTTGATATTATCAAAGAAGCGATACCGGCTCCAGCCAGAAGAAAAGGAGGGCATCCAGCCAAGCGTACTTTTCAGGCTTTAAGGATTGCGGTTAATGATGAACTGAATGTTTTTGAACAAGCTTTAAACGATGCTTTGACACTTTTAAATGTTCATGGACGTATTGCAGTGATTACTTTTCATTCTTTGGAAGATAAGATTTGTAAATATACTTTTCAGGAAGTGACGAAACAACCGGATTTACCAAGAGGGATGCCTGTTGTTCCAGAATATTTAAAACCTCAATTTAAAAAAATAACCAAAAAACCAATTGTTGCCAGTGATGAGGAATTGTTAGAAAATCATCGCTCGCATTCAGCAAAATTAAGAATTATAGAAAGGATAGATGAGGATGAGAAATAAGAGAAGAGAACCAAGATTTTTAAGATTTTCAAAACGTTTATTAGTCATGAGTTTTATTATTTTTGTGGTGGGAATTGTTGCTTTAAATTCTTATGAATCAACAATCAATGTTGCATGTAATAAACTGGAAAAAGAAATTAAAGTCATTGAATCAGATATTGATGGCTTAGATATGAAAAAATTAGAATTAGCATCTTTTTCTCGTCTGGAATCAGTTGCCCAAGCGAAGGGATATACATATAAACAAAGTACTGCCACAGCTGCTGTTGTAGGAGTGCCTGAAGAATAATGGCGATGAAAAAGAATAATAATCAAAGTGCTAAATATGTTTATATCTTTATTATGGTAGTTATTGTTTGTATGGTGTGCAATGTCATTTATCTGGGAGCGACTGGTAAGCATTTTATCAGTGGAAATGATATTGAGGAATATGCTGAAAGTCGTGGTGAAAGTAAGACAGATATTTTGTCTGCAAAGCGTGGTACGATTTATTCAAGTGATCATGAAGTGATTGCTGGAGATATGAAAACATATAAACTTTATGCGGTGCTATCAAAAACACATTTAACTTTGGATAAAAAGCCTGCTTATGTTGTTGATCCTGAAGCAACAGCAAAAGCATTAGCACCTATTATTGGAATGGATGAAGCAGATATTTTAAAACAATTAAAGAAAGAAACTTATCAAGTTGAGTTTGGAAGTTATGGAAATAATCTGTCTTCACTTGTTAAAGATCAAATTGATGCTTTAAACTTACCAGGTCTGGAGTTTGATGAAATTACAACAAGAAGTTATCGTTATGGAGATTTTGCTTCTTATGAAGTTGGATATGCGCAAGCTGTTACAGATGAAATCAAAGGGAAAACAGTTCAAACATTGGTAGGAAAAATGGGTATTGAACAGGCTTTTGATGATGAGTTGTCTGGAACAGATGGAGAAAGAACATATCTTGCTGACAACAATAATAATGTTTTACCGAATGGAATTTTAAGTGAAACTGCCCCAATTGCAGGAAATGATGTTTATTTAACGATTGATACGGATGTTCAAACAGAACTGGATATGCAGATGGAAAAGATGATTGAAGAATTAAAACCGGAAAAGGCAACATGTGGTATCATGGATGCCAAGACAGGAAAATTATTGGCAATTTCTAATTATCCATCTTTTGATCCTAATGAACGTGATATTAAAAATTATGTGGATTTATTTTTAAATGAACCAGTAGAACCGGGATCAGTTTTTAAATCATTTGTTTATGGAAATGCGATTAATGATCAAAAATTAGATGTTGATGATACATATCAATCTGGAAAGTTTCATTATAAAGTCAATGGGAAAACGGTTGCTACAATTAATGACCACAATAGTGGTCGTGGTTGGGGAACAATCAGTTATAAAAAAGGATTTCATTATTCAAGTAATACTGCTATTTGTCATATTCTTACCGAAAAAACAGATAAACAATCTTTACTTCAAGACTATGAAGATTTAGGTTTCTTTAAAGAAAGCAGTATTGATGGCTTGACTTCTGCTGCTGGTTTTGCAGGATATAAGCGTGAAGGTGAAAGAACGCTCGAGTATTTAACAACAGGATTTGGACAAGGATCAACTTTTACAGCTTTACAGTTGATTCGTGCTTATAGTGCTTTTGCGAATGATGGAAAAATGGTAGAACCTTATCTTGTTGAAAAAATTGTCAATAGTGATAGTCAGGAAACGCTTTATGAAGCGAAAACACAATATTCTAAACAGATTTATTCAGTTGATACAGTCAAGAAAGTAAGAGAATTACTTAAAGGCGTTATCAATGAAGAAGGAAGTACAGGATATAATTATCGTATGGATGATGTGAATCTGATTGGAAAAACAGGGACAGGTCAGGTGGCTTCTGAAACAGGTGGATATCGCAGTGGTTATTATACGCATAGTTTTGTAGGGATGGCACCTTATGATGATCCTCAGGTTATTTTGGTTATGTGGTATCAGGGGAATTCATCAAGTACGACATCTGCTGCAAAAGTTGTACAGGGAGGCATTCGTGCTGCTTTGAATAAGTTAAATACGCAACCATCAAAAGTTGTGGAAACATCTACATTTGTTTTGGATAATTATATGAATCAAAGTGTTGATTATGCTAAAGAGGTCCTTTCTAATCATCAACTTTCATCGCTTGTTGTTGGAGATGGTGATATTGTCTTGAGTCAATATCCAAAAGCTCAGACTGAAGTTTCATCGAAATCTCGTGTATTTTTACAGACGAATGGAACGAATGTGACGATGCCATCGATGACAGGATGGTCACGAAAGGAAGCAGAGGCCTTTGGGACAATGGCGAATGTGGATATTGAGTTTAAAGGTGAGGGTACAATCTATAAACAAAGTGTAACAAAAGGAACAAAACTCAAAAAGAATCAAAAAATTACAGTGACTGCAAAATAGGAACTCATGGAGTTCCTATTTTCATATTTCGTAAAACAAATCATACAATATAATGGTGATAAAAATGATTTTTTCTCGTATGATTAAAAAGATTCAATGGGTAAATATTGTCATGACAATCATTATTTTATGTATTGTATTACGTTTAGGATATAGTCAGTTTATTGCTTATCAGGAATTGAGTTTAAAAGCAACAGAATCATGGCAGCGTAGTTTTCCATTGGAAGCATCACGTGGAAAAATCTATGATTCTCAACATGTCACTTTAGTTGATAATTTAACAACATCATCGTTAATTGTTGTACCAAGTCAAATTCATGACCCCATTCATACTGCTTATGAATTATCTCGTATTTTAAAATGTGATGAACAGACATTACTACAAAAAATTCAAAAAAAGGTTTCTGTGGAAAGAATTCAACCTGAAGGAAGACAACTGGATGAAGATAAAGCCTATCAAATTGATCGATTAAAATTACCTGGTGTATATCTTGTACAAGATACATTGCGTTATTATCCTTTTCAAAATTATCTCGCTCAAACGTTAGGGTTTGTTGGTATAGATAATCAAGGACTGGTAGGATTAGAACGACAATATGATCAGTATCTTTCAGGCGTTAATGGCAGCATTCATTATTATATGAATGCTAAAGGACAAAATTTAAATGTTTATCCAGCCCAATATGAATATCCTACATCAGGAATGGATATAGAATTAACGATTAATGCACGTGTTCAAGATGTCGTAGAAAGAGAATTGAATAATGCTTATGCAACTTATGATCCTGATTCTATTTTATGTCTGGCGATGGACCCTCGTAATGGGAAAATACTTGCTATATGTTCTAAACCGGATTTTGATCCTAATGACTATCAAAATGCTGATAGTGAAATTTATAATCGTAATTTACCTATATGGAAATCCTATGAACCAGGGTCAACCTTTAAAATCATAACTTTTAGTAGTGCATTGAATGAAAATCTATTTGATATGGATAAGGATACTTACTATGATAAAGGTTATGAAATTGTTGGTGGGGCAAGAATTAAATCCTGGAAAAAAGGAGGACATGGTTTACAGACTTTTCGTGAAGTATTACAAAATTCATCCAATCCTGGTTTTGTGGAAATTGGTCGCAGGTTAGGGAAAGAGCGTTTATATCAGTATATACAGGACTTTGGTTTAACACAAAAAACGGGTGTTGATATGATGGGAGAATCCATTGGAATTATGTTTGATTATGATAAGTTCAATGAAGTAGAACAGGCCACAGTCGCCTTTGGTCAAGGAATATCTGTTACACCAATTCAACTAGTAAGAGCTGTTTGTGCCTGTGTCAACGGAGGAAAACTTTACCAGCCCTATATCGTCAATAAAATATACAATAGTAAAACGCATGAAGTGATTAGTGAAACAAAACCAAAAATGATAAAACAGGTGATTACTACACAAACATCTGCTAAAGTCAGAGATGCCTTAGAAGGCGTTGTCACAGATGGTGGGGGTAAAAATGCCTATATTGATGGTTATCGTATTGGTGGAAAAACGGGAACAGCCCAGCGAGCAATCAATGGAACATATGCAGGGAATGGATATATTTTATCTTTTTTAGGTGTTGCTCCTATTGATAATCCTCAGATTGTATTGTATCTGGCTATGGATAATCCAAAAAAATGTGTCCAATATGGTGGGACAACAGCTGCTCCTATTGCCAGAAAGATTTTTATGGATGTTTTACCTGCTTTAGAAATACCTAAAGTAACGAAACAGAGGGAAAAAGCCTATGTCTGGACTGATGTTCCTGCCTATGATGTGGAAAACTATATAGGAAAGAAGAAGTCTGAAGTTCAAAATGAAAATTATGGTTTTGATTTTTTAGGAGAAGGAGATTATGTGATTGATCAATTGCCACGTGTGGGTGAACAAATAGAACAAGGTCAAAAAGTCAAGATTATGTTAGGCAATAAACAGGATATACGCTAAGAAGAAAACACGCCTGATGATAGCTTGTTGAAGAAGAATATGTTATAATAAAGCATTGATTGGAGGAATCATAATGCTTATACAGGAAAGAGAAATCAGACGTGTTGTTAAGGATGAAAAGGAATATCGTTATGGACGTTTTATGGATATAAGAGATGTTTTGGAAAGAATGACAATTTCTTTTGATGAAGGCAATCGTTGTTATAGAATGAATGCCAGAATATCTATTCGTGATGAAAAGTTTATTGTTTCTATGAAAATATCTGAAGATGGCGAGATTATTCAATCTCATTGTAGTTGTTCATTAAAAGGGCAATGTCGTCATATTGCTGCGATTTTATTCTTTTTAAAGACATTGACAATAACATCTTTTCCTTATTTTTATGAAAAAGATGATCAATGGAATAAACAACAACAATTAGCTCAAATTGAAAAACAAAGACAAACAAGAATCTTACAAAAAAAACAACAGGAATCAATGGATTTGATTCATTTATATAAAGATCAGTTATTAAGGGAATCTTTTGTTCCTTTGATTTCAAAACAATATCAGATTAAAGTCTTTGTTCAACAAAAAAAAGATCATTTATGGATTGCTTTTAAGATTTTAGCACCACATCAAAGCTATATTATTAAAAATATTGAGTCTTTCTTAAAAGCTGTTGATCATCATGAAAATGTCCAATATAGTAAAAATTTTGGTTTTATTCATAGTTTAGAAGCCTTTGATGAAGATTCAAGAGACATTATAACATTTATGAAAAAGTGTTTCTTAAAAAATCAATATCTTCAACAAGGAATCATTAAAACACTCCTCATCAATGATGATCTGGATGAATTCTATCAGATTATGAGTGTTTTACCATCATCTTACTGTGATATTGCTTTTGATAAGAAAAACATACAGATTCCTCTAGAAATAACCTTGAAAGAAGAAAGTTATGTTTTAGATTTTTCTGATTATCATCAATTTGAAAATGTTTTGATGACTTCTCACTATATTTATCGTTTAGACAACGATGTTTTATATCGCTATGATTTTCATGCTCCACAACAGGCACTCACATTCATTCAAAAATGGATGGAAACCAAAGGTGGTTTCTATATTCCACAATCATCAATGATGGATTTTTATAAATATGTTCTCTATGATTTAAATGATGATATTCTTTTAGATACACATCTTTTTGATACCTATCATCAAGAAGATATGATCAATTTATATGCTGATATGACTAAAGATGATCAAATCTGTATTCAGCTGGAATATATATATGATGATCATATGAGTTATGGTTTTGATGAACACAACAATCATAAATCAAAACAAGCCGATTTGATTGAAGACTATTTACGTCCTTATATTGAAGATATTGATGACCATATGGTTTATTTACAATATGATCATGATTTCACTTATCAGTTCTTAAAGGAAAGTTTACCTTATCTTTCGCATTATTGTCAGGTTTTTGTGAGTGATGCTTTAAATAGTTTTTCACAGGCTAAACCTGTTGATATACGTGTTGGGGTTCATCTTCAAAATGGACTGCTTTCGATTGATATTCAAAGTGTGCATGTCCAAAAAGAAGAACTAATGGATATATTAAAAGAATATAAGAAAAAAAGAAAATTTTATAA
>CALVFK010000048.1 GCA_944326805.1 uncultured Massilimicrobiota sp.
TAATTGTATCGGCAGTGGCTAAACCTTTACCTCCACTGATATAACCACCTTCATATTGATTGGCTGCTGTAGCACCACCCCATAAAAAGTCTTTAGGAAATCCCATATTTTACCTCCTTAAATTTTTCTTTTTGCATTTGCATAAGCATCATTTCGCTGAATCCAATCTAAAAATTCTTCAATACACTTATCCCAGAAACGCCATTCATGTTCATAGCCTGGTACACTCAACCATGTTAATGGCATCTTTTTTTCTTTTAAACTTTTAACGAACTGCACATTCGTATCATAAAGAAAATCCTTATCACCACAAGCCATATAAATAGGAATCTCTTGTTGACATTGATCTAAAACTTCATAAAGATCAATTGGATTTCCTTGCATTTCAATACCTGGTGAAAATGCACCAATTGCACTATATTTTTCAGGATGACTCAATCCATGATAAAGAGCACCAAATCCCCCCATAGAAAGTCCTGCAATATAAGTATCTTCTTTTCTTGTAGAAACTGGGAAAACTTGAGTAATAAATTCTGGTAATTCATTTTCTATAAAATCTGCGAATAAATCCTCATCTTGATCGATATATTTTTTATTTTCACCTGAAATCATAACCACAGCAATCTGTCTTTCTTCAGCATATAATTCCACATTTGTATAGCCACACCATTGTGCATGATTATTTCCAAAACCATGTAAAAGATAGAGTACAGGAAATTTCTTATGATAATCATGATGAATCTTTCCTTGATTCATCATACTTTCAGGAATTGTCACTGTTGGTAAAATCACATCAATATCAACAGTTCTCATCAGTGTATAAGAAATAACATTACATTGTATTTTTGCCATAATATCTTCTCCTTTCAAAAAAGAAGTTTGTCAATACAAACTTCTATTGAGCTTTCATTTCCTGTTCTTGTTTTAATGCATTGTTGTCATCAATTAAGAAGAATGGTAAATACATGATAAAATGAATAGCCAAACTGATTAACCATAATAACAACATGAATATACCACCTTGGAAGAACGTTGTAATAAATCCAGGTGTAACCCAAGGCATTGAAATTGTTGGATTAAACTGAATTGGGAAAATACCAATTAATGCCCAAGCAACAAGTCCAGATGCAGCTGGTGAAAAGACCATTGGGATAACATATAATGGATTTAACATGATTGGGAAACCAAAGATAATTGGCTCATTAATATTGAAAATATTAGCTGGAATAACAAGTTTTCGCATAGCTTTATATTTTTCTGATTTGGCAAATAATGTTGCAATACACAATCCTAGTGTATTTCCTGCCCCACCAATTTGAACACATGCTCCAATGATTCCAAAAACAAGATAAGGCATTGTTTTTCCAGCTAAAAAAGCTTCTGTATTTGCCATAGAAGCCATCATTAATACAGGCATATATGGCATTAAAATAGCATTTGGATGAATTCCAAAGAACCAGATTAAATTCATTAAAGAGAAAACAATGATTAATGAAATTGGTGAAGCTCCAAAATATGAAATAGGTTGACCAATCAATGTTGAAACAACATTAAAGACATTACCATATGGTGTAAATGTACATGCCCATTTTAAGGCAAAGACAAGTGTAAAGATAATCATAGCGACAAATGTTGGTGCTAATGACATACTTACCATAGGTGGAACAGACTCTGGCAATTTTAATTTTAAATTTTTACTCATTAAATAACAGTATAATTTTGGAATCAATAAACCTAAGATCAGAGCCAAGAAAATCCCATCACTACCCATATAGCTTGTTGATAAAGCAGATACAGAAGTCCCTGCCTCATTTGTAAATGTTTGGATAGGCATTAAAACAATAAAGGCTGCTGTTGACATGACAGCTCCAATAATACCCTGTTCTCCTTCGTTTCTAGTAAAGCAATATCCAATGGCTCCAACAACATAAATTGCCAATAAAGATAATGTAAGTGAAACAACTTCTTGTCCTATTGCATATAAACCCGTATTGTTTAGAAAATCAATCCAAGGGTCAATAGGTAAATTAGATAAAACAGCAATAATTGCTACTCCTAAAGTAATTGGCATTGTATACATAAACCCTTCTGTTAAAGCCTTAATATACTTACTATTAGCAACCATTGTCGCAAATGGTCCAACAACTTTTTCTAAGCCTGTTTGCAGCTTATTAAAAAAATTCATCTTTTTTCCTCCTCTTATTATGAAATATATAGCGCTAGAATTATTTCATTTTACAGGAAAAGTATATCTTAGTTCTTTCATTGAAAATGTTTCATTTTCAACATTTTTATTATTAAAAATAAACAAAAAACTGCCTAAGCAGTTTCATAATATTGAATATTTTGTTGTCTATTTAAAATAAATATATATAATTGTGAAGCCTGAAGATTCAATTTATCCATTTGAATACATTGAATCTGATTATTATTATATGTTTTATAATAATAAGTTAACTTATTCATACTCATACAACACGAATAAATTGTATAATCATCTTTATTCTGGCTCGTTTTCACTGAACCTTTAACCATTGCAACAGCATCTAAGATATGAAAAATTTGGCTAACATTTTCATTTTCACAATCACTCATCTTGGCATTGTCTTTTAACCATAACGCTTTAATGAAGCGTGATGCTGGAGAATAATCACCTGGTAATCCCACTGTTCCTAAACCATTACCATAAGGTTTCATATTTTGGTGGATCAAATGATCTTGTGGATACGCTGATGTTAAATGCATATAATGATGAACATTCCACTGATGATATGGATAAGGTGGATTATTTGTCAGTATATGTAATGAATCTTCATAAACCTGTAATCCATCTTTTGTTGATTCTAAAATCAGGCTTTCATTTTGATCAGCAATAATCCAATGCAAAGGAGCTAAAGGCATTTGTGGTAGAAATGGTATATGAATAATATGAAGTTGATGTATGATCGATTTGATTTCATAAACACTTTGATATTGACCTAGAAGATAAGGAATCAATTCAAAGGGTGTTAAATTTAACTTTTTATCTTCTGGATCAAAATAGTGTGCATTATCCGGAAAATATAAACCAGCCATACACAAACCTTTTTCATTCATTGCTTCAGCATATAATGGATAATCTTCAACAACTGTTGCCATACCTATCAAAGCATATTGATTTTTAAATTCAGTTCCATTTTTTAATGGAAATTTATAGAATCTTGGTGTAACAACAACTTCTTCTTGAAATCCTGTTTCTAAATCAAGATTTCTCCCAAAATATCCATGACATTGAAAAGCTGTACACATAGTCAGTCACCTCTTTACATTATTATAGACTATTTTTCATGAAATAACAAAAAACCTGTATCAAATGATTTATAAAACATTCAATACAGGTTATATCCTATATGGTGGAGCTTAGCGGGATCGAACCGCTGACCTCCTGCGTGCAAAGCAGGCGCTCTCCCAGCTGAGCTAAAGCCCCATAAATATGTATTATACATGGTGGGCCTGAATGGACTTGAACCATCGACCTCACCCTTATCAGGGGTGCGCTCTAACCAGCTGAGCTACAGGCCCATTAACAACTGCCCTAATATATTATCATAGCCATCATTTTTCGTCAATACTTTTTTTCGTTTTTATATATATTTTTATAGAGGGGCAGAAAGTGAGTGAAAATAGTCTTCTATACCATCACTAATGACGCTTGATAATTTTTGATGATATGCGCGACTTTTTAATTGTCCTCGTTCATTGTCATTAGATAAAAAACCACATTCTATTAAAACTCCTAGCGACTGAGTAGCGCGTAAAATATAAAAACTGCTTGATGAAACATTCTTTCTTGTCCCAGTTAATGTTTTCATCTGATCATGAATACAATTAGCTAATCTTTTTCCATCTTCACTTTTTTTATAATAAAAGACTTGTGATCCCCAAGCACTAGATGTGGAAGAATTAAGATGTATACTTAAAAATAAATCAGGCTGATATTCATCAATTTTCAAAGCTCTTAAATACATATCATCCTGTTTAGAATAATTATAATTTCTTTTTGTCATATCCTGATCATCAGTACGTGTCATATATACCGTAGCACCTCGTGACTCCAATTCTTCTTTTAAAGCAAAACTAATTTTCAAATTCAAAGTATCTTCATCCACCCCTGCCACAGTAGCACCATTATCCAAGCCTCCATGTCCAGGATCTAATACAATCACTCTTTGATTTAATAATTTTGATGATGATACATGAATCACTGGTTTATACAAACATGTGCATAAAGCAAAAAGAATAATAAAAGACATCATTTTTTTCATATGAATCATCACCCGTTTATTTATATGAAAAAAGAAATTCCTTTATGACTTGAATCAAAAAAGAAAGCATATCTTTAATATGCTCTCCCTATTATTATTTCTCTTTCTTTTGACTCAACAACATACAAGATATAGCCACAAATAAACCTAATGCAATCCAAAAAGATGCCCCATCCATAAAATCTACAATCATATATATTTTTTTCCTTTCTATCGTCTCAATAAGAGCCTTTCTTATCCTAAAGCTCTCTCTTTTTTCTTGAGTTCTTTTCCAATTGTTAATAACATCGTTATATAACAAGCTCCCCCTCCAATAAAATTACTAATAGCTTCAGCAATAAAGACACCATGAATGCCTATATATATGGGTAATATAAGAGTAAGTGGAACGACAATCATAACTTTTCTAAATATAGAAAAGAAAACAGCCTGTTTAGACTTTCCTAATCCTACTGCAATAGATTGCCCAGTCATTTGAAAAGCCATCATAAAGAATCCAAAGAAATATAAATGAATGGCTTGAATTCCATCTTTTAAAATATCTGGATTGTGACTAAAGATTTGAATATATAATTGTGGAAATAAGCTAATACTTAGCCACAAAAGAAAACTCGTTAAAAAACAAGTCAAGGTTGTAAAACGAATACCTTTTAAAACTCTTTGATATTGTTTAGCTCCATAATTATAACCAAGAACTGGTTGTGAAGCATTGGCTAAACCTTGACCGGGTAAAGACACAACTTCTCTAATAGAGTTAATAATAGTCATAATCGCAATATAGAAATCTCCCCCATAAGTCTGCAAAGTTGCATTACAAACAATTGTCACAACTGAATTTGTCAACCCCATCATAAATCCAGCCATTCCTAAAGCAAATATTTTTTGTACATGTTTGATTTTCAAAACCATTTTTTCTTTTTTTAATTTTAAAATTGTTTTCTTCCCAGTTAAAAACTGTAAAGTCCATAAAGCAGATATACATTGAGATATAACAGTTGCTAGAGCAGCACCCTTTACACCCATTGAAAAAACAAATATAAAAACAGGATCTAAAATAATATTTGTAAGCGCTCCTAACAAAACAGTCATCATTCCTATTTTTGCAAATCCTTGACTATTAATAAAGCTATTTAGTCCTAAACCTATTAAAACAAAAGGTGTTCCCCATAAATAAATCGTTATATAATCATTTGCATAACCTATCGTATTTTCACTTGCTCCAAAAGCCCATAATAAAGGTTCCTTAAAAACAAAACCTACTAACATAATAAGGATAGAAAAAATGACTAATAAGGAAAAAGCATTTCCCATAATTTCTTCTGCTAAATCATTATCTCCACTCCCTCTGGCAATAGAACACAGTGGTGATCCACCCATTCCAAACAGATTTGCAAAGGCAATAATAATGGAAATTAAAGGTAAACATAATCCTAAACCACTCATAGCCAACGTTGCAACATCAGGTAATCTTCCAATATAAATACGATCAACAACGTTATATAAAACATTGATAAACTGTGCAACAATCATGGGTCCAGCAATACGTAAGATATGCTGAGATACACTTCCTAAAGCAAAATTATTTTGAGTATCCATTAAATCAATTGCAATAAATCAAGCGGTTTTTCTAAAACAATTGTTGCACCTTTCATGTCTTCTTGAGCGACATTTCCCCACTTTGCATATCCAAAATCAATATGAGCATTCATAGAAGCTAATTCATCTGATTTCGCATCTCCTATATATATCACTTCACCTGGCTGTAGTTGTAATTTCTTTAAACATTCTAATAATGGTGTAGGATCAGGCTTATGTTTATCTGTATCTTCAGCAAGTATTGTTGCTTTCATATACTTATCTAACCCTTTTTCTACCATATCAATTTGATATTGGGCTTTAGTCTTAGCAGATACGACAGCTTGTATCATTCCAGATGCTTCAATTTTTGGGAATACTTCTTCAAATCCTTCATAAAGTGTTGCACCTTCTTCATATTCATTGACATATTGAACCCATCTGGCATATGTTTTTTCTTTATCTTTTATATTCAGTTCTTCCATCACTTTCATTCCTGGATATGCAGCAAACTTTAACACTTCTTCAAATGTCCAATCTTCATCTAATTCTTCTTTAATAATTTTCATTAATGGATACATATTCATATTTAATGTATTTAAAACCGTTCCATCAATATCATAAATAATAGCTTTATATTTTTTCATTATCCTCTCTCCTTTTTCATTTATTATAACATCATTTTATAGTTATCACAAAATAATCTCCATAATTCATTATTTCCGAGGCAATAATGACATTATGCAACAAAAAAGAAGGATTTCTCCTTCTTAATCATTAGACTGATTTTTCTCCCTTTGTTCCACCTGTAATTTTATTTGTCCACTTTCAAGCAAACGCACAAATACCTCTGCTAATTGAGGATCAAATTGTTTACCTGCCTGACTTTTTAATTCTTTAATAGCATATTCAAGAGTAAATGATTCTTTGTACGAACGCTTTGAAGTCATAGCATCAAAAGAATCAGCAACACAAAGAATTCTACCTCCAATAGGAATATCATCTTTAGCAATACCTCGAGGATATCCTTTTCCATCCCATCTTTCATGATGAGATATAACAACAGGAATAACATAATCCAGAGATGGTAAATAACGAATAATACCAATAGAGTTTTCAACATGACCTTTCATGATTTCATATTCTTCATCCGTTAACTTTCCCTGTTTATTTAATATATCTTCTCGAACACCAATTTTTCCAATATCATGTAAAAGTGCAGCTTCTCGAATAATTTCTACAACGTCTTCTTTTAATCCAATCGCATACGCTAATTCACATGCATAATACGCTACATTTTTAGAATGAGTAAATGTATAATGGTCTTTTGTATCTATAGTAGCTGTTAAGGCATAGATCATTTCAGCATACTCTGAATAGATATTTTCTTTGTCTTTGGAATCCTTTTGCATCTGCATTGAAGATTTTGTTTCTTCATTATAAATAACAACTTGATTTTTACCTCTTCTTTTGGCCTGATATAAAGCTTGATTGGCATATTCTTCTAATTGTTTTGGATTACTAGCAAGTAAAGGTATCGATGCAATCCCAAAACTTCCTGTCATAGCTTTTAAAGCAAAATCATCTTTATCACTATTCACATTAGCTAACTGATAACGAACATTTTCAGCCATATCACGCGCTGTCTGTAGACTACATTCCGATAATAGTATAGCAAATTCTTTCCCTGACAAACGAGAAATCACTGCTGTATCTGGCATTGTTTTTTTCATAATTTGAGCTGCTTGAATAATAGCTTTATCGCCTTCTTTTGTTCCATAAAGCTGATTATATAGTCTTACATCATCTAAACTCACTAAAATTAAGGTTAATGTACTATCTTTACCTTTATGAACAAAGAGTTCTTCGAATTGTTTATAAAAATACTTTCTATTTAATAATCCCGTCATTTCATCACTAATAGCTTCCTGATAGACAATTTCGTATAAACGTGAATTTTTTAAAGCGATTGTACTAATAGAAGCAACAGATGATAAAAATTTCATATCTTCATATGTATAATGATTTTTGATTTTTTTTGTTAAAAGGACCATTCCTATTAATTCATCTTCTATTAATGGTACAATACATTCAATTTGTAAATGTTCTAATAATTGTTTTTCATTTTCCCACATTGAACGATAATTTAAACTACGCTTAAAATCATTGTAAAGCAAACAATCCTTTTTTTCCATCAATTCTTCTACCATAGGATTATCTACCTGAAAAGAAAAATTTTGTCGTTCTAAAGTCGCATTACTATATATAATATGATAATCTTGGTGAGTTCCTTCCTGCATACATACATAGACACGATGAACGCCTAGTGTTTCTGTAATGATTTCACAAATGTCTTGAGCAATTTCATAAACACTTAAAGTATTTCTAACACGGTCTGAAAAGTTCTTTAAATAATCAGCTTGCTGTTTTTCTTCTTTAATAAAGATTTGATCAATAAAACGCTTTAATAAAGTATGTATACAAACAAAAACAAACATAAAAATAATAAAGACAATAATCATTGGATCAAAATAATAAGAAAAGTGTCGAGCAATAAAATTACGTAAAGGAACTAAATAATTACTAAATAATAATATCGTTAAAATTGCTGAAATAGCATAGCAGTTTCTTTTAGATACAAGCAATTTAAGATTAAAAAGATGCTTTTTATATAATGCATAAAACACTAAGAAAGCATTAATAATCCCACTTAATATATCCAAAGGGATGCCTTTAAAAATATCAAGCATAATGAGTCCATGTCCAAGCAACAGAATAGAAATACCAGCTAAGATAGGTGTAAACTGATAAAACATACGATCGCCATTTCTGACACAACAATAGACATTATAAGCGATTTGTAATGCACAGATAATACAAATCCCAATAACAATATAAATCCACCATGTAAAATGATAGATGAAAACAACATCATTATGGACCATTATCATTTCTGGAGCTTCTAGGAAAATATGTGTTGTGTAATTAATTACATTTAAAGCAATAGAAATATACAACCACAAGCGACGCATTTTTTCATCTTTTTTGCCAATAAATTCAGAAATGAAATTATAAAATACATAAGGCATAAAAATGAGACCTATCAATGATATATCAAACCAGAAAGAAGTTGATGGACCAAAACACATACGCATAGCAAAAGAACCACCAGTCCATAAAATCATATCAACAAGCAATATTAAAAAGGAAAAGATCAAACGATTTTTTTGACTAGCAAGTAAAGCCAAAAAGAGATAAAAATAGCATACTAATGCAAAAATAGAAAAAGATGCATAACTCATTTTAAATCTTTCCCTCCATTTCATAATAAGATTGTTGTAATGATAATAACTTTTGAATAGCATGTATTGAAGGGTTGATGCGCTCAATATTTTGTCCATATGCTTTTTTATACATCGCAAATGTTCCTATTTTTAATAGAGTAATCTGTAATGGTTCAATACCAAGTATTTTTTTAAGATCTTTATAATCTTGATCAACATAATGAAAATAAACAGAAAGATGCTGACGTAAAACTTCTACTGTAATAGCACGTTCATAGGCTGAAGATGGTGAAACTTCAACATAAAGATGCAAGAATGGGCGATTATTATAAAGTTCTTTTTTAGCACAAAACTCTGTAATTGGTAGACCAGAAAGATGAATGACCATTTCTATGGAGGTTTGTGTGATACGTGTAAATCCCGCAATATCAATCACTTCAGGAACACGATCAATATATTTAAATTTAGGCAGACTCTTTTGATTATGTTGTGGAAATGAAACACAGCGATACATATCCCCTACTCTATATCGCATAAAAGCTCCACCTTTAAGAACACTTAAAACAATCTCATAAGTTTCATTTTCGCAGACTTCATCTAATAAACATGTTTTAGGAATATAGTGAGGATCTCCCTTCATTCTTTCTCTTTCGCTTATTGGTAAAAACTCATAAAAACAGGCATCAGGAAAGAAATAAAGTCCATCTCTTTGCCATGTTTCTGTTCCAATTAATGTTGGCTCAGTTCCAGCAAAAATTTCCATTGGACGAATACCCCACAGTCTTTCCAGATCATCTTTATAAAGATCATTATCTGTACCAGCAACCATAAACCCTTTCAATTGAAATAAATCTTTAGGCATGAGAGAACGTTGTTCTTTTTTACACTTTATTTTAGCTTGTATGATTTTATATAAACGATGTAGTGGTATTGACTTCAGCAAAGAAGATTTTGAACTGTTTCCACTGCTCATGCTATCTAATGCCAAACTAATATAATATGTTACAGAACCTAAACCAAAAAAATAATCAATATTTTGAGCGAGTCCTTGTTTAAAGCCTAATTTATTTCTTTGTGAAAAAGACATAGATTGAGCTTCTTTAACTGGTGGTAAGAATTTAATATTTGTTTCTTGTTCAAAGACTAATGATACTAAACCAGTCGCATAAGGAAGTGGTGCCAATCCATATAAAATAGTATCTTTATCAGAAACATGGAAATCATTTTTCTTTTGACTTGTTGCCAGCAACAGACAGGCAATGGTATTATGCTGAAAACTCTTTAACATATTTTCAGTATATGGAGCCACTTTAATAGGATGACTTCCTCCCTCCCATGTTGTCTGAATCCATAAAACTGCCTCACTAGGTAAAACTGATGAATCTTTACTAAGTAATAAATCTGCATAATCTTCATATGTAGTAAGTGGAATATGCTTTTGGAAATCTTCAAATGATTCTAATGACTTCCCTTTTAAAATAGATTGCCCTAACATACTTTTTTTCCATAAATCCATTTGTTCTTCTAACAATCGATGTTGCATCTGCATAAATTTATCAATGGATAAATCTAAAAATCCACAATATTCCTGCCAGATTGCTTCTTTAGATAATATCTTTCTTTTATCTTCAAATCGCATATTCTCACCTCCATGTACTTATACATTTTTTGATGGATTGAGATGTAAAAATCAAAAAAGGAACTTCTTTTTTATATTCATCATAATCATCAAATTGACAAGGAAAACTGACTTTATCTTGATAACATATATAAATAAAATTACCTACGTTGACCATAATAGCTACAATCCACATATGCCTTGTCATCACACTTAGCGCTAAACTTACCATAGCTCCTGCCAGAACCCAAAAACCCGGATGACGACATAAAGCATAGCACCCTGTACGACAAACTTTATGTATGTTTTCTTCAATATAAGTATCAGAAAATGGCAATGCAAAAAATAGTACATAAATCAAAAAAACAAAGAAAATTATAGATATGATTAAAAATATATAATGAACATTTTCATGCCAGGACTGAATATAGGCATATATAATACTCCCCACAAGTAAAAGACTTCCTAAAAGAAAAGCTGGTTGAAGCCATTTTTGATGTAATTGTATCTGATTTTTGTCATACAAAAAATATAAAATAAATGCAACGATAATAAATATCATATCCATCTTTATAAACTCCCTAAACTTATTTAAGCAAAATCATACACGTTATCATCATACAATTTAAATTGGAAATATTCAATATATTTTGAAGAATTTAGTAAGAATTTATTTGTTTATTCGGATAAAATAATGTAT
>CALVFK010000049.1 GCA_944326805.1 uncultured Massilimicrobiota sp.
GCTGTCATCACATCAGCAACACTTAAACCTTTTGATGTTTCAAGAACACCACCTTCAAATTGATGGGCAGCTAAAGCTCCACCCCATAAAAAATCTTTACTTAAAACCATAATACGCCTCCTTTTATAAATTTATTATACATAATCCATAAACATCATCGCAATTCATTTTTGTCATTGAATAACAAATTCACTATAATATGCTTTTTCATCATAGTCACTGCCACCTCTAAAATCTTGTATTTCCTTACCAATACGATATTCACCATTTGACAAAGAACCATAAAGATCTTCCCATTGGATCTCCCATTGTGTAAAATCCTGTTTTTGTATAGTGTAACTCTCATCTGACCAGACAGGTTTTTGAGGTGTAGGAAGTTCCTGCCATTTTCCATCTGTCTTTTCTTCAATCCAATACTTCTCACCTGTCTGCAAATCTCCTGTAACTTCTCCACCGTTTTGACTACAAATCAACGTTAAACCTGTATCTGTTACATCATCAACAGTAAGCACAATACCCCAGGAATCATCTGTTTCCACTAATTGCAAAGATGATTCTGACTTAGAAGTCGATGACTTTTGTGTTTGCTGACATCCTGCAATCATTAAACATAATAAACATACAATTAAAATCTTTTTCATAAACTCTCCTATTTAAATAAACATGTTGCCGCAATGGCCTTTTGCCATTGTTGATAATATTGTAAAGCTTTTTGAGAATCCATTTGCGAATGATAAGTCTTTGAAATAAGATGTTTGCTTTGAATATCTTCTTGACTTTCATAAAAACCAATCGCTAATCCAGCCAGATAGGCTGCCCCTAAAGCTGTTGTTTCTTTCACTTGTGGTTTCATAATATCAATATTTAAAAGATCACTTTGATACTGCATTAAAAACTCATTGTCAGTTGCTCCACCATCAACAGATAAATGTGTTAATGTCAGATGCGCCTCTTTTTTCATGACTTCTATCACATCACGACTTTGATAAGCAATAGATTCCAATGCTGCACGAACAATGTGCTGACGTGTTGTTCCACGTGTTAAACCAAAAATCGTTCCTCTTACATCATTATCCCAATATGGTGTTCCTAGCCCTACAAATGCCGGTACCAGATAAACACCTTCATTATCATCCAGGGATTTAGCCATTGCTTCTGTTTCACTGACATGAGTAAATAACTGCAAACCATCTCTTAACCATTGCATTACACTCCCGCCAATAAAAACGGAACCTTCTAAAGCATAAGTAACTTGACCATTCATTCCCCAAGCAATCGTTGTAAGTAAACCATGATGTGAAACGACCGGCTTTTCACCTGTATTCATTAAAATAAAGCAACCTGTTCCATACGTATTTTTCATATCACCTGATTGAAAACATGTATGTCCAAATAAAGAAGCCTGTTGATCTCCTGCTACCCCACAGATAGGTGCTCTAAAATGCAGACCACTTAATAATGTTTCATCACTATATCCATAAATACAAGATGATTCCTTAACTTCCGGTAACATTGTTTTAGGAATATCAAAGAGTTTCAATAAATCCTCATCCCATTTTAAATCATAAATATTATAAAGCAAAGTTCTTGATGCATTGGTATAATCTGTCGCATGGACTTTTCCACCTGTTAATTTCCAGATCAGCCATGTATCAATTGTCCCAAACAAAAGATGATCTTTATTCATATTTTCAACATGATCTAAAATCCATCTTATTTTACTGGCACTAAAATAAGGATTAATAATCAAACCCGTCTTATCTTGAATCATGGGACTATAGCCATCTCTAATTAGCTGATCACAAATATCCTGTGATTGTCGTGATTGCCATACAATCGCATGATAGACAGGTTCACCTGTTGTTTTATCCCATACAACCGTTGTTTCTCTTTGATTTGTTATACCAATGGCTTTAATTTGAGTTGAGTGAATATTATAAATTGTAAATAAAGATTGCACAACTTCCACAACCGAATTCCATATTTCCTTAGCATCATGTTCTACCCATCCTGAATGTGGAAAATATTGTTTAAATTCTCTTTGTTGCATATAACATAACTGCCCATTTTGATCAAATAATATAGCTCTGGTACTTGTTGTACCTTGATCAATTGCTAAAATATATTCTTCCATAAGCTACCCTCCTACATCTATTGTATCAAATCTGATAATAAAAAACGACTGATTTTACATCAATCGCTTATTCTATAAAAATATCTTCATCATTGTATTTGTTCTTTTTTAACACGTTTTAATATTTCGATGGCAACCAATCCTGTCAAAATCCCTGTAGGGATGGACGTTATCAGCAAGGGTATAACATAAATCATAATACCTGCAAAAGAAAATATAAAAGAGACGACAGCCACTTGTCCAATATTATGAAAAATAGCTGAAACAATAGATGTAGATACCATTGGTAATTGAATAAATTTATAAATAATAGCTAAAGCTAAACTACTTAAAAAGACTCCACCACAACTAATAAAGAAAGGATTTTGCATAAATATACCAGTTAATAAACTAGAAACAAAAACTCTAAAAATATTAACAATAAACATTTCTTTGACACCATAGAGATGAACAACAACCAATGAAATAATATTGGCCAGTCCCAGTTTTGCCCCTACTGGTAAAGGAACAGGAATCATCGCTTCTACTGTATGTAAAACAATCGCAATAGCACTTAATAAAGCCAAATAGATCATTTTTCTTGTTTTTTTATGATTCATACTATATTTTTACTCCTTTGTTGAATATAATCTAAAGCTATTTGTTTTAATGTCATATATTGTTGATAGACATGAGGATTGACCGGTGACAAACGATCAAAAGAACGTTCAACCCAATGATATTCTTGAATATATTGAACAGAACATGGAAAATACAAATCAAAGATAAAAGCAATATAAGATAACCACATATCTATATGCGTCTGTCGATCAGGAGCATAGATCAGTTGTTCATGTGAAAATTGTTGATAAATCTTGTCCGAGATAGATTCCTGATTAACCTGTTCTAAACTGACATATAAAAGATCCTCTATTCTTTCTTCTTCCTTGACCCTGAAATTATCTAATTTATCGCCATCTCTGATTAAATGAATAAATAATAATGTACGTTCATCAAAACCATCTTCGATACGATAACGATTATGCTGTTCTATCGCATTTTTGATAATTTCATAGTATTGAGAATCATCAATAAATTCACGAATTAATCCTTCACCAAATAATAACTGACTTGAAAATAAAGCATGATCAATAGTCTTATGATCTGCAAAACTTTGATATTGCATCCATTGTTCAAAACGTCCAATATCATGCAATAAAGCAATTAACATGGCTAAAGATGTATCTTCCTTAGACAAATGTAAATGGTGACATAAATATTCACAACATTCTACAACTTTATATGTATGAACGACTTTCAAACGAATAGAAGGTATAGTCATATCATAAGAACTGATATAATTTTGAAAAGCTTTTTGAGCCTGAATAAAATCAATCATGATGAATAACCTCCAGTAAAGTCTGCATCTCTTCTAAAGTCAGTTGTCCCGGTGCTGAAGATTGTCCTACACTCGCAAAAGTGATAGATGAACCAACCAGTTCTCCCACAATTCTTGTGATTTTTCCAATCTTTCCCATTGACATTGTCACAAGTGGTTTTGTGAGTTTTTGTGACATTTCCATTGTTGTATTCAGTAACTGAATCACATCCTTATAGGAAAAAGGCATAACAGCTATTTTACAAATATCTGCTCCCATAATTTCCATCTTTTCCAGACGTTCTTTCATTTCCATCACAGTTGGTGTTTTTTCAAAATCATGGTAAGACATCAACACTTTTACATGATTTTGATGTGCTATTTCAACTAACTGATAAACTAACATATTTCCACTTTCCAATTCAATATCTACAATATCAACACATCCACTTTGACAAGCTGTTTGAACCAATGATAAATATTCTTGATCAGTAAGTTGAATGTGTCCCCCCTCTTTTAAAGAACGATACGTCAATAAAAGTGGTAAATTTGTCTGTTGTCTTACCTGCAATAATAATTCGTGAACCTGTTTAAGATCATGAATATTTTCATAAAAATCGATTCTTAATTCAATAAGATCACAATCTTGTAATTGTTGTATTTGTTGGATAATCTTTTCTGTTGTTGTTTCAACAACAGGAACACATATTTTAGGTTTTCCTTCACCTATTGTTAATTGACGTACCTGACATATTTTCATGATTTTCCTCCTGATGACATGCATCTAAAAATAAATGAATTTCTTTCATTGTTTCTAAATATGAATCTCGCAATAAAAAATGATTGCCATGTTTTATTATTTTTTGAATACCATAAGGTAAAGCTTTGGCTATTTGTCTTGTATCACATTCTTTAATCATATCAAATTCACCTGCTAAAACAAGAACAGGAATACGAATTTGATGTAATTGTTCATATTCAATCTGTGGTTGTGTTAACATCAATCGATACAGCTTCAATGTGAATCTGGCTTTCTTTTGATATAATGCAAAAACAGCCAAACAAAGCATTTGTAAATAAAATGTTAATCGATAAAAAGATTTGATATAGCAAGGTTTGGTATTCGCCCCAATACTCACAACATGTTTTAAACGTGAATCACATTGAGCCAATAACAAAGCAATAATAGCCCCATCACTAAATCCAATGATATCATAAGCTTCCAATTTTAATTCGTCTACAACACCCATTACATCTTTAGCCATTTGTTGATAGGATAATTCCCCAGTGTGAACACTTTGACCATGATAGCGTGAATCAATACAAATACATTGATACTGTTTTGATAACTGTAAAACAGCCTGATCAAATATATGATGATCTTCGCCATTGCCATGTAAAAATACAATAGGAAAACCTTGTCCACTGATTTGATAATAAATATCTTTCATTTCTATTCACCTTTTATCATTATAATCATTTTTTCCTGTTGAGTAAAACACTTTCTTTAAAACACATAAGATGAGATATAAAAAACTAAAAAAACATACTACATATAACTACATATAACTTTTTTACAATTGATTATAAATAACTCATATACTTTTCATTGAAATTAAATTCACGATACTGACCTTAATGACCTTAATGTTGACCTTGATGACCTTAATACTGACCTTGATGACCTTAATACTGACCTTGATGACCTTAATGCTGACCTTCTATAGATTTGTTTATATACAAAAACAAGCTCAAAAGAGCTTGTTTAATTATAATCATCTTCAATTAAACCATCGTCACCATCATCATCTGATGTATCTTCTTCATCATCTGCATAAATATCATTCATATCAATATGCACTTCATCAAACTTATGACGACTTCTTAAATCCCAGCGATTTTCTCCTACTGTAATAAAACGTCCATCTAATGTTATATTTGTATAAAACAATGATTCATTTTCTTCCTGATCATTTTGATCAAAACCTTTAATTTCAGAAACTTCCTGCCATAATTTATAAAAATCTACAGGTTTTTTCTTTTTTGTCATCAAATCATAGGCAACATCTACCATTGAACTTTGTTTATAATCAACCATAATATCCTCCTACATTTTTTCTGGTGCTTCAACACCAATTAAATTTAATGCATTCTTTAAAGTGATTTGTGTTGCTTTTACTAAAGCTAATCTTTGTGATGATAAATCTAAATGATTTTCATCAATAACATAACAATCATTATAGAACGAATGGAATAATTGTGCAAGTTTTTGAATATAATTTGCGATTTTATGAGGTGCTCTTTGTTTGGCACTTTCAACAATTTCATTTCTAAATTCATTGATATGTTTGACAAGTTCAATTTCTTTTTCATGAACAAGTAATTCATAATGATCAGCCATTTCAATACCTGCTTGCGTTGCCTGTCTTTCAATAGAACACATTCTAGCATGAGCATATTGTGCATAATAAACAGGGTTATCATTAGATTTTGACTTGGCAAGTGATAAATCAAAATCAAATGGAGAACTTGCTGCTTTAGATACAAAGAAATAACGTGTAGCATCAACACCAATATCTTCAATTAAATCCTTAATTGTCACTGCATTTCCCGTACGTTTACTCATTTTCACAACTTCTCCATTTTCAACCATACGAACCATCTGCATAATATCAATGTTTAACTGATCAGCGTTATATCCTAAAGCTTGAATAGCTGCCTTCATACGTTGAATATAACCATGATGGTCAGCACCTAATAAATCCACCAGATATTCATAACCACGATCCAGCTTATTTAAATGATATGCAATATCGGGTGTTAAATATGTATAACTTCCATCACTTTTAATAAGAACACGATCTTTATCATCACCAAATTCAGTTGATTTAAACCATAAAGCGCCATCACTTTCATAAGTATATCCCTGATCCTTTAATTTTTGAATCGTTGGTTCAATCTTATTATCTTCATACAATGATGTTTCACTAAACCAGACATCATGAACAACTCTAAATTCTTTTAATATATCCTTAATTTTTTGTAATTCATGTTCTGTTCCAATTTTTCTAAAATAAGCAATAGCCTCTTCTTGAGAAACATTTAAAAAACGATCACCGTATTCTTCCTTTAAGTTTTCAGCAATCTGGATAATATCTGCTCCATGATATCCATCTTCAGGTAAGCTAGCTTCTTTACCAAAAGCCTGTAAATATCTGGCATATAAAGATAACGCTAAATTTGTAATCTGATTTCCTGCATCATTAATATAATATTCACTTGTCACATCATAACCAGCTGCTCTCATGATACGACAAATACTATCACCAACTGAAGCTCCTTTTGCATGTCCTAAATGAAGATCTCCAGTAGGATTCGCTGATACAAATTCAATATTATATCGAATACCCTGTCCATAATCAGAATAACCAAAATGATCCTGTTCTGTTAAAACTTCCTGAATAACTGAAGTCATTGCATCTTTTCTTAAAAACAAGTTAATAAACCCTGGACCTGCCATTTCCACATGTTCAATATGTCCTGCTTCTAAATCTAATGCATCAATCACAGCTTGAGCAATCTCACGAGGATTTCTTCTTAACACTTTTGTCAGTTGCATTGCAATATTTGTTGAATAATCACCATGTGCTTTATCTTTAGGAATTTCTATTACAATTTGTTCAAGTGGATAATCTTCCACAAATTTTAAATCAACAATCGCTTTTTGTATGACCTTCTTTAATGAAAGTTCTATTTTATTAACAGCCATAGTACCCTCCTTCTTCCATACTTTTAATACAATATCATATTTAACGATATAGTCAACATTTTTTCTACATTAAAGGTGCAAATAATCTTAAAATAGCTTCATATATTCCTTTAAAACGACGACTCTCATTGAGTGTGACTTTTTGAGACAGGGCAAAGGTTTCCTGAAAATCACGTGAAATCTCTTGAATGACAGACTTTTGTGTCAACATGATGTTACATTCAAAATGTAAATAAAGACTGCGATAATCGAAATTAATCGTTCCTACAGTGGCGATTCTCTGGTCACATAAAACCATTTTCGCATGTAAGAAACCTGGCTGATATTCATAAAACTCTACTCCAGCTTTCATCAAAGAATAATAATAAGAACGTGTCACATGATATACATTTTTCTTATCTGGAATACCTGGTGTTATAATACGCACACGAACTCCTTTTTTTCTTGCCAGCAAAAAAGCCTTCATCATCGTATCATCAATAATAAAATAAGGCGTCATAATCCATATCTCACTTTGTGCCTGATTAATCATATTTAAATAAATATGTTCTCCCGTTTCTTCATGATCCACAGGTGAATCACCATAGACAACCACATACCCATCATTTTGGATAGGTGGTAAAATCTCTGGAAGATAAAGCAGATAATTTTGATCTTGATGTCGATAAGCATTCCATGTTGATAAAAACATCGTTGTCAGATTCCAGACACCTTTTCCCTCTAATCGTATTCCTGTATCCTTCCAATGACCAAAACGCATTTTTACATTGATATACTCATCAGCCAGATTAAAACCACCACTATAACCAATATATCCATCAATAATACATATTTTACGATGATCACGATGATTCATCGCCACTGATAAAAAAGGAACAAAAGGATTAAAGACAACACATTGGATTCCCATCTTTTCCAGTTCTTTTTCAAAATGATAAGGTAAAGTCGTTAAACTACCTACATCATCATATATCAAACGAACTTCAACACCTTCTTGAACCTTTCTTTTCAATATATCTAAAATCTGTTGAAACATCAAACCTTGAGAAACAATAAAATATTCCATAAAAATATATCTCTTCGCTTCCTTAATATCCTTCAACAAATCCCTATAACAATAATCTCCTAAAGAATAATAACGACATTGTGTCTGTAAATACGTTCCATATCCTAAATCAGATAAATAATGTAAACCATCTTTTTTATTTGGATCTAAACAATCACAGGCATCATCTTCTAAAATCATATAAGGACGCATTTCATCCATAACAGGTTCTAACATTTTTCTAATCTTTCTTGATGGTTTTTTATTTCCTATACATAAATACAATAAACCACCAAACATAGGAAACAATAAAATCACAATAATCCATACTGTTTTATATGAAGGATTTTCATCTTTACTCACTAAACCTAAAACCACAAGAAAACTAATAATATACATCAAAGGATAAATCCATCGATACTGTATCCATAACTCTCTTCCTACAAAAATCATCCAGATCATCTGTAAAAAGATTAATAACCCAAAAATAAAAATACGATTTAAAAAAATCTTTAATATTTTCATGCATCCACCTTCATTGTAATCATGATATAAACCATAGAAATCATTCCCTGATGATCATATAAAGCATATTTCATCTGAATCATCTGTGAAGATGCTTTAAATTTCAAAAGTTCTGTTTTTAATTCCACTGTTCCATAAGGTAACTGATAATGATTCCATACCTGCTTTTCCTTATGAAATCTTAATAGTGAATTTCCATTTTGCAGATGAACCTCTTCATCATCAAAAGAAATCTGAATCTTTCCCTGATCTGTTTGAAAATGTAGTCTTGTCTTTTGACCATAATCAATCCATCCATTCGCTTTATATTCTATTGTCTGTTTTTCATCACCTTGTTTAAAAATAGCCTTATAATGAAATTGTTTCATCTGATTCATTTTTATCACCGCCCCCATTATAACAAAATCTTCAAAGAAAAGTCACGTTTTATTTCTTATATGAATAGAACGATCTTTTTTAGGCAAGAATGAAAGAATGAGGTGATAGACATGAAAAAAATAATCAAATGGTTAAGAAGAATCATTATTGCTGGTTTTGTTTTTATGATTTGTGTTTACTCAATCAGTTATTTCATTGAAGCTCCTGATTTAAATGGTGGCCATATTATCAGAATGTATGACCAAAATCAAAAAATATTTTATCAATCTCAACAACAAAGCAATGATGTTGCCTTAAAAGATGTATCACCTTATTTTTTAAAAAGCATTGTCGCCATTGAAGATCATCGTTTTTACAAACATCGTGGTTTTGATCCAGTTGGTATTTTACGTGCCATAAAAGCCAATATCAGTGCCAAAGGTCATGTCGAAGGAGCCAGTACACTATCTCAGCAATATGCTCGATTAATGTTTTTAAACAATGATAAAACATGGTCAAGAAAAATACAAGAAGCTTTCTTAACAGTTCGTTTAGAAACCCATTATAGTAAAGATACTATTTTACAAGGCTATATCAATACTGTTTATTTTGGTCATGGCATTTATGGCATTCAAAATGCCAGTTTGTATTACTTTAATAAAAAACCTATAGACCTAGATTTAAATGAAGCCAGTATGTTAGCAGGTGTCATTAATGGTCCAGAATATTATTCACCCTTTAAAGATTTAAAAGCTGCCAAAGCAAGACAAAAAATCGTTTTAGAGGCTCTAGTAGAAGAAAAACAAATTACGCAACAAGTTGCGAACCAGACATATGAAACACCATTTCAATTGAATCCCCACCCATCTTCTACTATTCAATGTCCCTACCCCTATTATCGAGATTGTGTCATCAACGAATTAAAAACATTGGGGTTTTATACTGATGAATATGTCAATCAGGGATTGAATGTTCAAACGACATTAGATACGCAAATCCAACAACAACTCAATGATGTTGTAGAAAAACAAATGAAAGAACGTGATGAACTAGAAGTCGCCAGTATTATTCTCAATAGCCAGACATCAGGTGTTTTGGCTTTAGTTGGTGGTAAAGATTATGCCACTTCACAATTTAATCGTGCCACGCAGGCTTCACGTCAAGTTGGTTCAACAATGAAACCCTTACTTTACTATATCGCTTTAGAAAATGGTTTTACACCGACAACCAAGTTCAAAAGTGAACCCACAACATTTCAATTAGAAAACGGAAAAACATATACACCTACCAATTTCAACAAAAAATATGCCTATGGTGATGTTACAATGGCACAGGCAATCGCTCTTAGTGATAATATATATGCGGTGAAGACACATCTGTTTCTAGGAGAACAGGCACTCGTCAATACACTCACATCATTTGGATATCAGCATATCTCTCCACATCCCTCTCTGGCCTTAGGTACACTGAATACCAATATCTATGATTTTTCATCCATTTATACAACATTGGCTCATCAAGGCATTTATAATGAAGTTCACACCATTACCAAAATCACCAATAATAATGGTGATGTCTTATACGAATATGAGCCACAAAACAAACAATTACTCCAACAAGATAGCTGTCTTATGATCAGTCAGTTATTAACCACTCCCTTTGAAAAATCATTTCAATCGTATGCCAGTCCTACAATGATGAATTATCCAGTCAAAACAAAGTTTGCTGTCAAAACTGGTTCTACACCTTATGATTCCTTATGTGCCGGTTACAACCCTCAATATACCCTTTTAAGCTGGGTAGGTTATGATGATAACCGAGAGATGAATATGACTTCAGATACCCGTATTCCTAAAGTGATTTTTCAGACAATGGCCAATGACCTGCAAAAAGAAAATCTATGGTACGAACCAACAGACACACTGCAAGCCAAACCTATCAATCCTATCACTGGCGATTATCAGGAAAACGGTCTTGTTTTCTGGTTTAAGAAATCTTCTTAAACACATACAAAAAAGATGTTTTGATTTCCTATTTACATATTTTGATGAGTATGTTAATATAATGGCAATGAGGGAGTAGTCTCACAATATGTGTGATGTGATCAACAATCGCGAATAATTTATTATTCTGGTGCATCTTAAAGACAAGACTCGTTAAAGAATACAATCTTTAGCGAACTTGTCTTTTTTGTTTGTTGAAGATGATGAATGGAGGAAAAAATATGTATTATCAAAAAAGTATTGAAGAAACATTAAAAGAAACCCA
>CALVFK010000050.1 GCA_944326805.1 uncultured Massilimicrobiota sp.
TCCTTTAGACAGGAGAGGTTAAACATATTATACACAAATAATTGCTTATAGTAAATATCATATAATATGTCTAACCCTCCTACTATTTATATATGCAAAAATATTTCATTTTTCTTTTTTTATTTCAAACTTTTTTAATAAAATTAAAAAAGTTTGCCGCTTAAGCAAACTTCCATAAATTCAAACCAATATCCTTATTCAACTCTCGATCTATTTTGCCATCAATGATTGTTATAATCATTTCACATGTTGCACTTACAATAGCTTTATTTAAATGTCCACCAAAGACTTCACCTTTTTCATTTCCCACACTCATATGTAAATGACAATAAAACTGATCATTCATCGTATCAATTGTTCCTGTTAATGAAACAATTTCAAAACTGCCTTGAAATGAATTGGATAAATATTGTTTTGTATCTGTTTGAAAGACACCAATTGTGATATCTTTAACAGCACCTAATGCTTGAATACTTGCAAGAGTCACATTTTCTTTTAAAGCAACTTTTTGAACTTGTTCTAATATTTCTTCATCTTTATCAATTCTTACTAAAATAGTCTGATCAAATCTTTTATATTCCATAAATGTTCTCCTTATTTAAACTGATTATTCATTTCATCATAAATATAATCAATCTTTTTCAATGTTTCTATAATATCTTCTTTAGAAACATCCAAATCATCACATAAACTTTCTAATGAATCATATTGATCTCTTAATTTCATATTAATAAAGCTTAAAAGCATGGCAGGATCTTTTGGTAACATTAATATTCAACTCCTTTATATATCTGAGATAATACATAAGCTATACCATCTTCGTTATTTGACTTTGTTATCATATTGGCACGTTGTTTGACATCATCAACTGCATTTTCCATTGCGACACCAAGCCCAGCATATTCAATCATACTTAAGTCATTGTAACCATCTCCAAATGCCATCACTTCTTCTTGTTTTATATTTAAGATCTTTGCTAGACGATCAAGTGATGCTGCTTTATCAATTCCCTTGGCCATAACCTCTAAAAAGAATGGAGCACTTCGATAAATACTTAAGTTATCACCAAAAGGCTTTTTAAATTCTGCTTCAATAGAAGCAACATAATCAGGTTTTCCAGTCAATAAAACTTTATGTATAGGATTTTCTAATATTTCAATAAATGATATGACCTGGTTTTTTTCAATATCATTAATTTTTGACTCCACACAAACATATTCATCATCTATATCTTCAGTATAAATCATATCATTTTTATATGTCATACATGCTAAATCAAATTGTTTTGCCCTTTGATAAATCTTTTGAGCATCTTCTACTGTCAAAGTCTGTTCATAAATTGTTTCATTCGTTTTTACACTGGCAACTCTTGCCCCATTAAACGATAGTAGATAACCACCAAATTGATCTAACATCAATTCTTTAGCTTCATGTCTAAGTCCTGCTGTTGGTCTACCAGAAGCCAAAACAATTTTCACACCTTGTTTTTGTACTTGAATCAAAGCTTCTCTAGTTTTAGGTGTAATTTGATTATTTGAATCTTTTAAAGTTCCATCTAAATCTAATGCAATTAACTTATATTCCATCATGACCTCCTGTTTTTTATTATCTTAATTCATTTCTTTCGTTTTGTCTATATAAGCATTACGTTTTTCATTTGAGATAGTTATAATGACATATCAATACTCTTATTGACATGCATTTTTCTTTAAAAGAATATTTTTGATAAAATCATCATTATCTTTTAATGATATATAAAAATCTTTATCTTTTGTTGTCATATGAATCCTATCTAATGAATTTGCTGAGGAAGCCACAGGATTTTTACTCTTTTCTAATTTTAAAATATCTTTTATTTCAAATCTTTCTTTAGAAAATCCATAGTAAAAAACAAAATATTCATCATATAATTCAATATAATTTCTAACCATAACTGGTATCCACACCAAATTCATTGAATAATATGCAATCCACAGCAATATCCACCATATATGAGAAATAATACTGCTATCACACAAATAAATGAATAGGGGACATATATCATAAATAACAAAAATCACTACAAGCCAAAAACTATTTTTCCCTTTATATACTTTCATACCAATCTCCATCTTTTTTGAATGAATCATTTTGATTTCATTTATCTATATACTATCTTCATATCATGCTAACACATTTTATACAAACAATATAGAACATACTTCAATTTCAGACTCAAAAATGAATATTAAAATGACCAATAATTAATCATACATTTATCTTTCATTTATCTTTTCAAATAATAGCTCACTTACTTATCAATATTTATTCATATGAATCTTCAAAAAAGTTTTAAAATTTTACTCATATAGAAACAGAATAAAAAAAGTCTTCTTGCTAGTTTACATGTTTATATTATTTTTAATTTGACACAAAAAACTTAACCCTATCGGTTAAGTTTTTTCAACAAATTCTCTAATTGTGCTAAAAAATATTGTTTATCTTCTTGTGTCTGTTTTGAAGGACCTTTGATATGTTTTCCACTTTTTCTTTGATGAGCCCCAATATAACGTCTTAACAATAATTCATCAATATTCTGTGATGTTATCTCCATTCCTGATACATGCAAGACATAAGCATCTTTTCCCAGTGCTAAAGCAGCTAATCCGTAATCTTGTGTAATCAATATATCCTGCTTTTGTAAATGCGATAGAAGCAACAAATCAACACTATCATGACCAATATCACATTCAATGACTTGATAAGGAACATCTATCAATATATGTGCATAGTCCACGTAAACTTCCATTTCTATGTTATACGTTGTCGCTAATTGATAGATATCTTCTTTATAGGGTGTTGCATCCCCATCAACAAGTATTCTCATACAATATGCAATGCCAGTATCATCACTATCGCAACAATACCACCAATAAGTCCACCAATATGTCCTGTTTTAGAAATACGTCGATCGATGAATGTATAAACCAAATTAATGACAATCACAAGTGTAAAGTTTTCCAAAACACTCATAAATGGTCCACCAAGAATGTAACCTAATGCAATAATAGCGCCAAAAAAACCATAAACAACACCACTGGCTCCAATTGTCAATGTCTGATAATAACGTGATGATATTTGCGAAGCACTATAACTAAGCAATGAACTTAATATCATAGAAATGATAATCAAATATAAATAAGGCACAGTTCCTAAACACGCTTCTAAAAAATGTCCTATTTGATACAAAGCATAGGCATTCATCAAGAAATGAAAGAATTCCGCATGTATAAAATGACATGTAATAAAACGCCAGTATTGGTGTTCTTCTTGTATGTAGGGAGGATAAAATCCCCCAAGTCTTAAAGCACAACTCCATTTATCATCATGTTGTATAAATTGAATATATATAAATATAAGTGCACATATTAATACATAAATATTAGTTATCATCTTCTACCTCGATTACTGTAATTGTTCTCATTTGCTGTGTTGTATTGCCATCCTTATCACTGACAGTATACATAATTTCATAAATACCAGGTGTTTGATTATCGACTTGACCATTGATAATGATACGTGATGTAATATCTCCTTCAATATCATCAGTAGCCTTTACACCTTCTTTTAAATCAATAGATTCACCAACATGTATTTTAATATCTTTAATACCTTCAATAACAGGTGGTCGTTTATTCTTTTCAACCACAATCTTTACTCTTAAAGCACTTGATTGATTTCCATGTTTATCTTCTACTATAATTCTTTCAATTTGTGTTCCTTCCATTTGAAAAGACTTTGTTTTACTCTTTTCCTGTGTTTTTTCATTATAAAAATAAACTTCCGTTTGCGAATAATCTTCTACATTTTGTATTAAATCTTTAGCTTCTAATGTTTCACCTATTTGAATGTGCCATTCCACTTTCTTTAATTGAAACTTTGGTTTAATTGTATCTTCTACCACAATTTCAAAATACTGTGTTTCATTAAAATAAGTAATAGATGCCTGATACTTTCCTACTTCTTTAGAAACATGTGACAAATCTAATTTAACATTTTCTAAAACAGAATGATTCGCATTCACGTATTCACTCACATCTGTAGGTATATCCTGTCCATATTGAAATGTAAAAACATTTCTTTTTAGTTTGATTGGGGAAATTGTTAATGCTAAATAGATTAAAAGTACATCAACAAGAATGAAAAAACTTAATATTGAAACAATAATCTTATTTTGCATTATATACACCCCCCTAGTAAATAGTATAGCACAAAAATATGAAATTCTTGTGTCAAATGATTATTTTTTCACATGGAAAAAGAAGGCATTAACCTTCTAATCTTGATAAGACTTTTTCTTTTCCAAGTAAAACAATTGATTTTGCAAGATCTGGCCCATGCATAATTCCTGTTGTCGCAATACGAATAGGCATATACAACATCTTACCTCTTGCTTTCGCTTCTTTTTGTGTTGCTTTAATACAAGCAAAAACATGTTCTTCATCAAAGTCTTCATCACTTAAATTTGATAAATGATTTTTAAAGACTTCTAAAGTATGAGGAATACTTTCATCCTGCATGAATTCTTTTGCTTCATCACTGACTTGCATTTCATCTTCAAAGAATAACGCCACTTGTTCAATGATTTCTTCACCATAGCTGATATGATCACGATGAACATCAATTAACTTTTGAATCCAATCTTCACTTTTGTCAGATAAATCATAAGCTTTCTGTAAGAATGGTAAACATAAATCAACAAGTTCATTTAAAGATTTTTCCTTTAAATATTGTCCATTCATCCATTTCAATTTATCATTATCAAAAATAGCTCCTGATTTAGAAATACGATCAACACTAAATTCTTGAATTAATTCATCCAATGTAAACAATTCTTTTTCTTCTTTAGGTGACCATCCTAATAAAGCAATATAATTTAAAATCGCTTCACTTAAAAATCCCTTAGAAATCAAATCTTGATAAGAAGCATCCCCATTACGCTTACTTAATTTATGTGTTTCATCTTTCATCACAGGTGGGCAATGAATATAAACAGGTGGCTGCCATCCAAAAGCCTGATATATTAAATTATATTTAGGTGTCGATGATAAATATTCATTTCCTCTCACAACATGAGTAATATTCATCAAATGATCATCAACAATATTCGCAAAATTATATGTTGGATAACCATCACTCTTTAATAAAACACCTTCAGATAATCCAGCATTTTCAACTTCAATATGTCCATACACTTCGTCTTCAAAAGAAGTGATTCCTGTACTAGGAATTGTTTGTCTAACAACATACTTTTCCCCATTGGCAATTCTTTGTTTTGCTTCTTCTAAAGTTAATGATTTACATGGATCAATATATCCTAATTCTTCATGATCAGCATTTTCTTTTTTCGCCGCTTCAATTGTTTCTTCATCACAAAAACAATAATGTGCACCACCTAATTCAACCAGCTTATCTGCATATTCCTTATAAATTTCTAATCTTTGGGATTGAATATAAGGCCCTACATTTCCTGGTTTATCAGGACCTTCATCATAGTGAAGTCCTGTTTTATCAAGCACATCATAAATCATATCAACTGCTCCAGCGACTTCTCTTTCCTGGTCAGTATCTTCAATTCTTAAAATAAAATCCCCACCGTCATGTTTGGCAATTAAATATTCATACAAAGCTGTTCTTAAATTCCCAATATGCATATATCCTGTTGGACTTGGGGCAAATCTTGTTCTTACTTTACTCATCTTTTCTATCCTTCCTTATTTAATAATACAACGCTTTGGGCAACAATACCTTCTTTTCTACCAACAAAGCCCATTTTTTCTCCTCTTGTTGCTTTAATATTCACTTGTGTGATGTCACAATGTAAAACTCTGGCAACATTTTCTTTCATCTGTGGAATATGTGGTGCCATTTTGGGTTCTTCACATAAAATCAGACTATCAATATTTCCAATTGTATAACCCTTTTGTTTCATCATATCATAAGTATGTTGTAATAAAATCATCGAAGAAATCCCTTTATATTGTGGGTCAGTATCAGGAAAATGCTTTCCAATATCTCCAAGTCCCATTGCACCAATAATGCTTTCAATGATCGCATGTAATAAAACATCCGCATCACTATGTCCTTTTAAACCTTTTTCATAAGGTATTTCTACCCCACCTAAAATCAGTGGTCTGCCTTCAACTAATTGATGAATATCAATAGATTGTCCAATTCTCATCATAAACATCACCCTTTCTGCCCTATTCTAGCACAAATAAGGACAATATACAAAACTATATCTCATGAAACTGTTTTATATTTTCAAAAAATATGGTAAACTAAAGCATATATTGAAGGAAGGTTGGTTGGACAGATGGATAATAAAGAAGTTATCAGTAAAAATTTTATTGAAAGAATTATAGATAAAGATTTAGAGGAAGGAACATATACGAAAGTAGCAACACGTTTTCCACCTGAACCTAATGGTTATTTACACATTGGACATGCCAAGTCTATCTTATTAAATTATGGACTTGCGAAAAAATATAATGGAACATTTAATCTTCGTTTTGATGATACAAATCCAACAAAAGAAAAAACAGAATTTGTAGATTCTATTATTAAAGATGTAGAATGGTTAGGTGCTCATTATGATGGGGAAGTGAAATTTGCTTCTGATTATTTTCCTCAAATGTATGAGGCAGCTATTAAATTAATCAAAAAAGGGAAGGCTTATGTTTGTGATTTAACAGCTGACCAAATCAAAGAATATCGTGGAACATTAACTGAACCTGGTAAAAATTCACCTTATCGTGATCGCAGCATTGAAGAAAATCTTGATTTATTTGAAAGAATGAAAAATGGTGAATTTGAAGATGGAAGCAAAGTTCTTCGTGCAAAAATTGATATGGCTTCACCAAATATCAATATGCGTGATCCTATTATTTATAGAATTGCCAGAATGACACATCATAACACAGGTGATCAATGGTGTATTTATCCAATGTATGACTTTGCTCACCCTATTGAAGATGCGATTGAACATATTACACATTCTATCTGTACATTGGAATTCGAAGATCATAGACCTTTATATGATTGGGTTGTTCAAGAATTAGAATATCCCGAACCACCAAAACAGATTGAATTTGCAAAATTATATCTGACAAATGTCGTCACTGGAAAACGTTATATTAAACGCTTAGTTGATCAAGGTATCGTCGATGGATGGGATGACCCACGTTTAGTCACTATTGCTGCTTTAAGAAGACGTGGATTCACACCTGAATCATTAAAGAACTTCATGGATTTAGTTGGTGTGGCAAAAAGTAACTCATCAGTTGATTATGCGATGCTTGAATATTGTATTCGTGATGATTTAAAGCCAAAAGCACCTCGTGTCATGGCTGTTTTAGATCCTATTAAACTTGTGATTGATAATTATCCTGAAGGACAGGTTGAATATTTAGATGCTCAAGTGAATATGGAAAATCCTGAATTAGGAACAAAACAAGTTCCTTTCTGTCGAGAACTTTGGATTGATAGAGATGACTTTATGGAAGAACCACCTAAAAAATATTTCCGTTTATTCCCTGGAAATGAAGTCCGTTTAATGAATGCCTACTTTGTCAAATGTGTAAGTTTTGAAAAAGATGAAAATGGAAAGGTGACAGTTGTTCATTGTACATATGATCCAATTACTAAAAATGGGACAGGATTTACAGGTCGTAAAGTTAAAGGAACAATTCACTGGGTTCCTGTACCTTTCGCAAAGAAGGTCACTGCCAGATTATATGAAAATCTTGTAGATGAAGAAAAAGGTGTTTACAATGAAGATGGAAGTATGAATTTAAATCCAAACTCATTAACAGTTGTTGAAAACTGTTATATTGAACCATCTATTGAAGATGCTAAACCTGGAGATTCATTCCAATTTGTAAGAAATGGATATTTCTGTGTCGATACAAAAGATTCTGCTGAAGATCATCTTGTTTTTAACAGAATCGTATCATTAAAAAGTTCATTTAAGTTACCAAAGAAATAGTTTTTAAAAAGCATGAGTACATTCATGCTTTTTGTTTTGTATAAAATGAAGAAATCTTTTGTGTTAAAAGTTGGGGATTGTCAATATTAACTTCATGTGATGCATGTTCAATGATTTCAAAACAACTTTCTTGAATATGTTTGCTTAATAATTGACATCCTTTTTTATTATGTGTATCTTTTTCACCACATAAAAGAAGTGTCGGACATTGAATAAGTTCTAAATCCTTTGATAGATTCATATGCGCCATAGATTGTACTAATGAAATAAAATCTTTCTTTTTGATTCCCATTTTTTTAAATGTTGATTGAGGCATCAAATGAAATATAATATTTTGTATACTAAACAGTAAACGAGGAATTTTATAAGGAGCACCAATGACAATAAGTGATTGAATATGTTGGGGATATGCTTTCGCAAAATCCATAGCTAAAATACCACCTAATGATAACCCACAAAGAGAAACCTTTTCTTGAAACTGTAAACAATACTGTACAAAAGATTCAAAAAGATTTTCATAAGTAAAGTCTTGATTTTGTAATAGCTGGTATAAAGACACTTTTCTCACTTTGATCTTCTGTTGCAGCAACAAACTTTCTACCTGATTCCAGCTTGTTTTATCCTGTCCTAAACCATGTATCAAAATATAAACCATTGGATTTTAGATTACAGATTGTCTTTGATAATCTGTAATATCTCCTATTTTTTGATACAGTTCTTTGACTGTACATTGATGATTTTGTAATGCTTGAAGTTCTTGGTCTGTTGCTCCAATGAGTTCAATAAAATCTACTTTACCAAAAGGTGTAACAATGGTTTGAATATCTGAATCTAATGCTGTAATAAATCCCGTCAACAATGAAGTCTGTTGAATATCCATACCTTCTTTTTGTCCAGTATAAATATATTCATATTCTCTAAATACTTCACCATTTTGAAAAGTAATTCTTGCTAGTGTCTGGAGAATACCACAAATACCTCTTATTTGTGCATCATCATCACCATAGCCTTTCTTTAATTTTAAAGTGAATTCCATTCCATAACCACTTACCTTTGGATCAGAAGATTCTTTTTCATAAAGTTCTGATAATCCAAAAGTCACAAAATGCCAATAATCTCCTCCATCATAAATACTTATCCCATCCAATGGATCATTGCCACCTAATCTCCAACTGACTAACGTTCCATAATGTAAAGGTTCTTTTTGATGGGGATAAACCTTTTCACATGCTTCTACAATGGCATCCCATCCCTCTGTCATCTTGGATGATGTATCTTTTTCCTTCCATTTATCAAACAGGCTCATACAATCGCTCCTCTCCTATTTGTTTCATTATACCATATCCTTAGAAAGAATGCTTTTTTGATAAACCTTTTTGACAATAAACGCAAACCTCTACAACAAGATGTAAAGATTGATAAACACTTTTTTAGTAAATCAATAGTTTCTCACTTTGCTTGAATGTGATTTGCAGCACTATGATAAGGCTGCATGTAATCATAGCAGTTTTTATAATCTTGAAATACTTTTATTTATCATCACCAAATTTATCATAAATGATACTTATATAGAAATCATCATGTAAAAATGGGAAATATTGTGCTAATCTTTGTGTAACATGTAATCTGTAATATTTAAACCATTTTTCATAGCATATAAAACATTATCTTTATCTTCAATATAAGGAACTTTCGCTTCTAAGATTGCGGCAATATATCTTGAGTCATCATCTAATGTCATAGGCCAAAAGAAATAAAACTTTTTGCCATCACGAAAATAAAACTCAAAATCTGATTCATAAACTTCATAGGCAATAGGTGCACCTATATTCATATATTTAAGATTTGTATAAATACAAACTTTAGTTATATCTTCATAACGATAAAACTTCATAATATCTTTATCTTTACCTGCTAATACTGCAAAGAAATATTTAAGATTAGCCACTAAACCTTTAAATTGATAATAACGAATACCTTCACTCAAAAACTCTACAGACTGGTCTAAACAGTTATCTACCATTGCTGCAAAGTTTTGACGAAATGCTGTCGCAATCATTAAAATCAATAAAACAATAAACAAAACTATTAAAAGAAGAATGCGTACCCATATCAAAGGAATAACTTTAGACATCCATAATGTAAATGCAACTGATAACATGGCAGAAGAAAATAAAGCAACAACCAACTGTCTTTTTGCCCATGCTTTGGTCAGCTTTCTACCTAACGATACAGCACTTGTTGTTTTTTGATAACCTAATTTCCAGTTTTTAACATCAACTTCAATATTTTCTAAAGCTGGAATTAATGGTAAATCTTTATCATGATAGTTATCAATTGTCTTTTTCACTTCTTTTAAACTTTCTATTTGATGTTCTAGATGTATTTGATTCACTTTTAAACACTCATGAAAATCTAATTCACCATTTATAATTGCTTTGACATCATCTATGGAAATTTCTAATCCCCTTAAAAACTTCACTAATTTTAATGTTTGAATATCTTCATCACTATAATTACGATAACCATTGCTATCTCTTTGAGGTGTAATCAGCCCCTCTTTTTCATAATAACGAATAGTATGTTTTGAAAGTTTTAATTCCTTCTCTAAATCACTTGTTTTCATATCCCTTATCCTCACTATTATTTTTACTCATCATATAATCAGTTATATTTAAACCATTTTTCATAGCATATAAAACATTATCTTTGTCTTCTATACAAGATACTTTTGCTTCTAAAATAGCTCCAATATATCTGGCATCATCATCTAAAATCATTGGATAGTAGAAATAAAATTTTTGACCATCGTTGAATTCAAATTCAAAATCAATCACATCATTTTCATAAGCTATAGGTGAAGCTATTTTCATATAGCGTTTTTTCACATACAACGATACTTTACGAATATCTTCATAACGATAATATTTCATATATTGCTTATCTTTTTCTCGTAGTACAGCAAAGAAATATTGAATGTTTCTGATTGGATTTTTAAACTGATAGTAACGTATCCCACTCTCGATAAATTCTACAGATTGATTTAAAGAAAGATCAATCATAGCACTACTTGTCATCTTATAAGAAAAAGCTATGATTACCAGTTCTACTAATACATAAATAATCATGTAAATAAGAAATCTTAATCCTACGGAATCAACCATTGCGATAAAGCCCATTGAAATAAGAAATGCCATCAAAGCACCCATTATCATATTATAAATTATTTGTCTTTTCGCCCATGCTTTTGTCAGCTTTCTACCTAATGATACAGCATTCGTTGTTTTTTGAATACCTAATTTCCAATGATGTGTTGTTTCTTGAATATCCTGTAAAGCTGGAATTAATGGTAA
>CALVFK010000051.1 GCA_944326805.1 uncultured Massilimicrobiota sp.
GAATCATATAAAGCATCACTAAAAGCTCTCACTTGAACAATGACTGTATTCATATGATATTTTTTTATATTTTCAATGGCTTGTGAAAAATCTTTTTCAAAGTCTTTTTGTGACTTATAAGAAAACTGTTCTAAATCTCCATAAGAAAACCAGACAGCTCTTTTATCAAAAGATAATAAAGAGCATGGTGGATGGGGAATAAAAATATAAATCAATACACATATACATAATAATATGATAATCACAAAAAGACTGTGTTTTTTCTTTTTCAAAAGAACATCACCTCATTGATTATATTCAAGAATTTTATATTAAATCCTCTTTTGTTGTAATTTTTTTATTTTCATAATCACCTAAAACCATATAAACTTTTTCATCTGTAAAGTTTTCAACCATTTGTGCATCATCTGTTGCCTGAAAGTTTTGTTTTATAGCTTTGGTGTAAGCATCCAGAATAAGCTTTGTATGAAATGCCTGTGGAGTTTGAGCTTGCATAAGTTCGTTTCTATTTAAAGTTTCTACCACAACCCCATCAACAACTCTTTTAATTGTATCTTTACATGGCACCATAACAAGACAGGCTTGGTGTTCTTTTAAACAATCCAGTAAATCATCAATCTGTTGCTTCTTTATATAAGGTCTTGCACCATCATGAATGAAAACATAATCACTTTGAACATGTTGTAATCCTGCATAGACACTATCCTGTCTTTCTTTTCCACCATTTACAAATTCGATACGTGAATCATGTGATAATTTGATAAAGTCTTCTCTTTCTTCTGGTCTCGTCACAACAATCATTTGTTGGCAACGGGCATCTTGTATAAAAACTTCCAATGTCATTTCATATACAGTTTGACCTTGAAAAGTATAAAACATTTTATTATAACTTAAACCTGTCCTTTTTCCTTGTCCCGCACACAAAATAATAACACTATACATTATCATGCACTCCTTTATGATTATTTTTATAATCTAACATTTTTTTCATTAAATAGTTGATGCAAATATGCATTTGTAATCTTGTATCTAAATTATAGCCTTCCTCTTCTTCAGAAGCACACATCAATACAAAATCTGCTAAATTTTTCATTTGACTTTTTTGTCCCTGTGTAATAAGTAAAACTTTACCATGACTAACTTTTGCATTTTTTATAATGTTTAAAACTTGTTGTGTATTTCCATCTCTTGAAAAAGCAATAAGAAGATCATTTGAACTTAATTGACTTGCTTCTAAAAAAGCAATCCAAGGATCTTCAGGAAAACTAACTTTCTTTCCCATCAAACTGAGTTTTGTTGCTAAAATTTTAGCTATATTATTATTTAAACCACTTGATGCAATTAAAAGTGAGTGACTTTGATCTATGCATTGTAATAGAGGATTTAAATCTATATTTTTTAAGTAATTAAGAGTTTCTAAAAACTGTTCTTTCATTTGTTCTTCAATATCATCTATTTGCTGGTGCTGAAGAAACGTTTTTCTTTTATGAAATACCAAATCATAACTAAATTCTTTAAAAGAAGGATATCCTAATTTTTTTACCATACGATAAATAGTTGTTGTTGATACATTTAACATATCAGCTAAATATTGAATTGTTATTGTTTCTTTATCTAAATTCATTTTTAATATTTTTTGAAAACATTGATTTTCTATTTCACTCAAAGTATCCATATTTTTCATAAATTGGTCTAACAGAGCCATGCTTTCACCTCACATTTTGTTATATTGTAACAGATAATAGAAAAACAGGGAAGAATTATCCCTGTTTACTTATATAATAATGTTATAAAATCTTGTGCCTTAATATGAGGAATTGTTATAAATTGATGATCAATCTTCAATTCTTCACCTTTTTCTTCCTTGACATTAGAAATATAACATTTTTTTACTTGAACTGGTACTCTTACCTTAATATCATCAAGTGATTGAGAAGATCCATTAAGTAATCTTATCACATTATATTGACCATCTTCACTTTTTTTCATAGCCATTATCTCAACATATTGATCAACCTCAAAGAAGCTATCTTCCCATTTTAATTGACCTTTATGTGATTCAAGATTGTTCACATGTCTAAATTGTATCGATGAATTATATATTTGTGTTCTTCTATATAAATCACCTTCATTTTCAACTTGGAAAGCTAAGGCAAATTCGTTTGTTATTTTTTTCAACAATTGTGAACTTGGTGCATCTAATCGATATCCTGATGATCTTCCAGGTCTGATCTTTAAATCAGCTTTACCAAATTTCCCGACACTTCTTAATAATGTTAAAGCTATCTGACAATCATCAATAATCTCATATTCACATGCTCCTTTTGTTATAAGAGCCAATGGAGAATCAACAAGTCGAACAAACTTCTGCATTGTATATAGAGGTAATACTTCTTCAGTTGCTCCATTTTCTAAACCAACTTGTTTTAAGATTTGATTATGTCTCAGTGTGTATCCAAAATGATCTTGTGACTGATTATAATGATGTGTATGCACATCTTTAATCATTGCTCTGACACGATGATCTTTCGCTTGATTATCAATAACAGTTTTCACATCAATCTGACGAGAATGTTTTTTGAGGGAAATCATAACGTCAAAAGTCGATTTCACGATATCTTGACTACGATAATGATTAATACATTCTTTTGGTGTTTCTAATGTATATGAAAATTGATAAGCAATTTCCATTTCATTATCTTCAACACACTTTATAACTGGATTTAATTTTCTTGTATCAATAAGTTTATCTTGATATGGTGGCGAATAATTATACTCATCACCATCATCTCCATCTTCTATAAAATAGAGAACATCATGATATTTTTGATGATTAACCTTATCATAGACATCTATCTGTCCATGTTTATTGAATGTCACTTGAAGATAATCATTTTCAAAAGTGTCATCTTGTTTTTGTAAATCTGTTTGAACACTATATTTTTCCGGTTTTTGATAAGTCAATTTTAATACTTTATAACCCATTGATGGTAATATATTTGCATCCAGTCTTATTTGTACAATATATTTTGTTCCTTCTAGAACTTCACCACCATCATGGAAATTTGCGATACCATTGTATGTTTCTATTTCTTGATTCATTGGTACCTGTATATTGTTGACAACATAAGGAATAATTTTTCCTTGTTCATCAGATAGTATAAAATCTTTGGATTTCAAGATCATACTTACAAAGAAGCAATCATTTCGTCTATATGGCAATGGATTGTATAAAATTAATGCTTCCTCATCTTCATTTAAACTAGAAAAATCAACATGGTCTCTTAAATATCTTATATTCATCCATAATAATTCATTCAAACCATGTCTTAAATTCAATAAACGATTTTCAACAGTTTGATTAATTGTATCTGGTGATGATGAATATGCTGAATCATGAAATTGATTTTTGAAAATGATTTTCCAAAAATATGTCATTAATTCCTGATAATTTTGACCACCTAGATATGATGTACAAACACTCCATGGTTCAATAATCGTTGCTAACATATTTTCATAATACTTCATGGCATTTTTAATATCCACTCTTGTCGAAGATATACCTGCATGAATACGCCCTAAAGCAGCCGATCTTGCTTCTCCTTGATATATTTGTACTTCTCTTTGATTATTTTGTAGAGTTTCTTTCACTTCATGCATATATTTTTCGGGATTTGACATTTCAATATCATATCCTTCATCATGAAGTTCTTGACGAATAGATTCAATAGCTTGTGGAATATGATTCTTAGGAACTGCATAATCGCTTCCTCCCATAAAAAGAATCTGACCATCCTTAAATCTATCTTTCGTTTTATCAATAGTATCACAAATATCTTCATGTGCCTTTTTGGCATCTAATGGCAAATATCGATAATAACCATATCCCAATGGGAAATGAATTGTTAAAAGTGTATCACCATTAGGAGCTTTCCATTTAAAAATACTATCGTTAATATTTTCATAATCAAAGCCACGCCATGCAAAAATACCATCAAAACCAAACTTATTAAATAATTGAGGTGTTTTTTCTATTTGTCCAAAAGCATCTGGAATCCATCCCACATTCATGCAATGACCCATACTTTCAGCAATACGACTTCCAATTAAAAGATTTCTGACTAAAGATTCGCCTCCAGCCAAAAACATATCTGGTTGTGTATACCATGGTCCAATAAATAGTCGACCTTGTGATACATATTTTTGAATAAGTGACTTTCTATCAGGACGCAGCTCTAGAAAATCTTCTAAAGCTGCTGTTTGTCCATCAAATGTAAAATATTTATAATCAGGATTATTTTCCATGATAGAAATGAGTTCTTCAAATAAATATGTTAATTTAATTCTAGAGGCATCTGATGATCTTAACCATTCTCTATCCCAATGCGTATGGGAAATAAAATGTACTTTTTTCAATCAAATCCCCTACCCTTTTTGATTTTGTTTAATAACCATTTTAGCAAATGGTGCATATAATACCATGTCGATAACAAATAAGATCATCATCAAAATAACTGGACTTAAAGTAAATGCTCCTAATACCCAAGCATTAAAGAAAATTGGTTCTTGTCCTGAGTTTAAAACAACCATTGGATTTACAAAATGCATACTTACCGCAAAATAAGCAATAATTGCATTCACAACTGGTATAAATACAAATGGAATAAACATCATTGGATTTAAAACAATTGGTAATCCAAAAATAATTGGTTCATTAATATTGAAAATACCTGGCACTAATGACATCTTTGCGATTTCTTTTTCTGCTGATTTTTTAGGTGCTAAAATCAATAAAACAACGATTAATGCTAATGTTGATCCTGAACCACCTAACATAGCATAGATATTACTAATTGTATTTGGTGCAACCTGTGTAATAGAATCAAAGCTTTGTGTTTTCGCAAAAGTATCAATTTGTTCCATAAATAATGGTAACCAGATAGATGAAACAACACCCCAAATAATTGAGAAACCATGTAATCCAAAGAACCATAATAATTGCATTAATAAAATAACAATAATAATTGCTGGTAAACCAGTTCCAACATTAGATAATGGTGTCACAATAAATTGTGCAATAACTGCTTGTAAAGATGTGAATCCACATAATACAACAACTTCTTTTACAATTGAGAAAATAATTAAAATAATTGAGATTGGAATTAAAGCTAAAAATGAATTTAAAACTCCTGTTGGTACTGAATCAGGTAATTTAATAGTAAATTTAGATTTGACAAGTTTTGAATAAAGCCATGCTGTTGATAAACCAATAAGTAATCCTGTAAACATACCTTCATAGTTAAAATAATTCAACGCAAATCCTGATAAAGTTTCACTTTCTCCAGCAACTTCCCAAGGAATTGTCGCAAAATATGAAACTAACGCTAATAAAGAAGTCATTAATGGAACAACTTTATTGTTATTTTCTTTTAATCTTTGTGCATAGAAATATGATGAAGATAATACAATAACAATTCCCATTAGACCCATTGCTACTGTTCCAACATTTCCTAAAACATTAATAAGACTTCCTAAAAATCCATCTAAAGAAACTCCTGCTTGAGTTAACCAGTATTCTAATTGTGATTTAATCAATCCACAAATTGAACCCACTACTGTAAATGGAATTCCTAAAATAAATGCATCTTTAATAGATTGTAATAAATGGTTGTTAGCAACCATTTGTGAAAATGGTGTTAAATATTTTTCTAACACATTCATAAATTTATTCATAATTTTCCTCCTTCTTTTGACTTTTTTTATTATAAATAACAATAAATTTCTTTACCATTACAGAAAGAGTAAAAATTTTACTCTTTCATAAAAAAACTCATATAATATCTATATGAGTCATTCAGTATTTACAAAAAATACACTTTCATAATCAGTTCTGCAAATAAAGAGTTTGCCCAACAAAACCACTCTCTACTATATTGATTATCATCATTGATATCAAAACTTTCATGACAATAACCCGTATTACCCGTATTATTGACAATCATATCAATAAGTGTTTGAATTTCTTGTTCATCTGTTGATGTCAATGCCTGCATTGTCAAAGCAATTGGCCATACATAATTTTTCAACGTATGTGGTGAACCTATTCCTTTGGCTTTTATCCCTTCATAATAATAAGGATTATCATGACTTAAAATAAAACGTCTTGTATTTTGATATATTTCATTGTCTTCACTACAATAACCTAAATATGGCAAAGATAATAAACTTGGGACATTGGCATCATCCATTAAAACATGATTTCCATATCCATCTGTTTCATAGGCATAGATTTTTCCATATTTTGGATGAAGATACGTTCCAAATAACTCAATTCCATAATCAATCTGGAATTTCAAATCTTGAATACGTTCTTCCAAATATTGATCATGATAAATATCTTTAACAATTTCTTGTAAATAAGATAAAATCACACTGCAAAACATATTTCCTGGAATATTATAGTTCAAAGCACAGGCATCATCACTTGGACGAAATGCACTCCAGATCATTCCTGTATATCTAGTGTCAAAACCATGTCCATGATTTTGCAAAGTTTCCGTTTTTCTACGATTCCATACTTTTGCCATATCTCTTTCAAAAGTATAACTTGATTTTTGACTATGATATTGTTCAGTTTCAAAAACATCTAAAATCGTTTGAATGAAATGAAGATAATGTTGATCAAAAATCGTATCATCATTTGTTTCTTTAAAATAAAGATAAGCCAATTGGACAGGATAACACAATGAATCCAATTCAAATTTTCTTTCCCATACATATGGTTTCATAATTGTAGTATCATGATATTCTCTTTCAACGTCTTCTGTATTTAAAAATGCATTGGCATAAGGATCTAACAAAACATAATCAACTTGTGATTTTATTAATCCTTTAACCTTATTTTGTAAATCACTATCATCTTTCATTAATGATAAATAATGATGAACCTGACAACTGGAATCACGCAACCACATGGCATTTATATCACCAGTAATAATATAAGTTTTCTCTCCATCTACTTTTACACTTGTTTCCAATGTAGACATAAAACATTTTTTAAACATGTCTCTTAATTTTTGATCTTTAATCACTTCATCAGCTTTTTGTAAGACTTCTTTTATATTCATATCAACCACTCCTTATTTCCATTTTATAAAAAATAGTCATTGTTTTCTATTTCTAATGTTGTATTATTTTTTCTTTATAAACATCTGCATTCCATGTCCCGATAAATCATTCGGTATTCTTGCAAATCCTAAACTTTCATAAAATGCTTCTTTCCCCTTAGCCGCAATTAATTGAATGGAACAACGTTCATTATTTTGTAAGTGATTTTGAACATATTCAATGATTTTTTCAATAATTCTCGTTCCAATTCCTTGTTTTTGATATTCAGGAATAACAGCTACATCACATATCAAATAATAAATTCCATCACCTATTAATCTTCCCATTGCGATAACATCTTCATTATCCTTAACAGCAATACTATAAACAGTCATATTTAACACCTGCTGCCATTGATGTTCTGTAAATATAGACCAATGCACAGCTTTTCTTATTTTTTGAATATCTTCAATTTTTAAGGTGTTTTCCTCATACTTTATCATCAACTTCACTTTCCTCGTTTAACTTATAGTTTCCTTGTCTCCATTTTAACATATCTTCTCCCGGTTTAAAATAATTGATTCTAACGACAACAAAACTCAATTTTTATTATATGCATAGTCCAAACAAAAAAAGCTGTCTTTTTTCAACAGCTCTTTTATTCATTATGATTCATGAGTCATAGACTGAATATGATATCCAGCCTTCTCTATAACATGATATAAATCATCATCATTGATTTCTTTATCATATCTGACTTCAACAGTTTGTGTTTTTAAGTCTACTTTTGCGCTTGCTCCATCTAAAGAATCTATTGCGTTTTGAACACGCCTGACACAATGATTACAATGCATTCCTTCAATTTTTAAAACTTTCTTTCCAATCATTGGAGATTTTAGTTTCTTTTCTTCAACATCAAGATTTTCATGACTTCCCCCACAACATGAACCATCACCTTTAAAATGTTTCATACTTCCTTTTAACGCAAACCATAACAAAACAACAACAATTCCAATAATAATTGCATCAATCATGATGATCCCTTCTTTCCTGGAATTTTAAATCATTACGTTTATTTATCCATTGTTTAAACTTCTGAAACCACAAATAAATACACATTCCCACAATATAAACAGCAATAATAACCACAAACATATAAAACATTGATCCTGTTGAATTTCCCATATAGACCTACCTCTTTGACTTCTTTTGATCAGCATCATACATTTCCTTCAAATATTTTAAATCTCCACAGCCACTACATCCCGTACAGATACCATTGCAACCATTTTGAGTTCCATTTTTCTTTTTACGATAATGTTGTATGATAACATAAAGACAATAACTGATAATAAGTATTAAAACAACCATATCTGCCATAATATTTCGCTCCTTTAATATGTCAAAACTGGACACTCTCGTATCCAGTGATTCGACTATGAATTGACTTGAACTGATCTTCTCGAATAAACTTTTTGATTTTTATATGGATCTGGTCTAAACAATAGGAATAATATCACAGCTGCCAAGACAAATGCAATAGCTGTCCAAATACCAAAGACTCCTGTTACAAAGAATGTTCCAATCTGATAAATACATAAACATACAACATATGCAAAGACATTTTGGAAAATAATCGCAAACCAGAACCATTTACGAGATTGCATCTGTTGTGCCATTGTTGCAATAGCAGCTAAACATGGTGAATCTAATAAATTGAAAATTAAGAATGATAATGCTGATAAAGTTGTTGGGAACCATACATGCACACCTTGAGCAACATTGATGGCATCTTCCACATCTCCTGCGACATTTGCGAGTAGTCCCATTGTAGATACAATCGCTTCTTTGGCAGTAAATCCAGACAATGAAGCCGCAACTGCCTGCCAGTTTCCAAATCCCAGTGGTGCAAATATTGGGGCAATAGCTCCACCAATCATAGCTAATATACTATGTCCACTATCTTCTACCAATCCAAATTGTCCATCTACAAATCCATAAGCACCTAAAAACCACATCACAACACATGCTAAGAATAAAATTGTTCCGGCTTTAATAATAAATCCTTTTAATCTTTCCCAGACATGTAATAAAACTGTTTTTAATGATGGAATATGATATTGAGGTAATTCCATAACAAATGGAGCAGGTTTTCCTGAGAATGGTTTTGTTTTTTTCAATATAATAGCTGAAACAAGTACCGCAAGAATTCCCATAAAATACATCATTGGGGCAATAAAAGAACTTTCAGTGTATCCTGCAACTTCTCCAGCAATGACACCACCCATTAAAGCAATAACTGGTAACTTTGCTCCACAAGGAATAAATGTGGCTGTCATAATTGTTAAACGACGATCATTATCTTGTTCAATTGTTTTAGAAGCCATAATACCTGGGATTCCACATCCTGAAGAAATGAGTAATGGAATAAAACTCTTTCCAGATAACCCAAAATGTCTAAATACACGATCCATGACAAATGCAATACGTACCATATATCCACAATCTTCTAAGATAGATAAAAACAAGAACAAAATAGCCATTTGTGGTACAAAGCCAAGTACTGCACCTAAACCACCAATAATACCATCCACAACAAGCCCTTGAACAATATCACCTGTTCCAATGCTTGTAAGGAAACTTCCAACAGCATCTTGAATTGCTACAACGAAAACATCATTTGTCCAATCTGTTACCCAAGTTCCTACTGTTGTAACTGATACATAGTAAACAATAAACATTACAGCTATAAAGATAGGAATACCTAAAATACGATTTGTGACAATTTTATCAATTTTATCAGAAATTGTTAATTTTTCTCCACCCTTTTTGACAGTTGAAGAAACAACCTTTTGAATAAACTGATATCTTTCATCAGTCACAATACTTTCCATATCATCATCGTGTTTCTTTTCTAATGTAATACGTTGATGATCAATAATAGCTTGATTGGCAATCTTTTCTTTTAAACGTTCTACAACCTTACTATCATTTTCTAATAATTTAATTGCATACCATCTCTTTTTATCCAAACCAATGGAAGCTGGTAATTGATCTTCCACCTCTTCAATTGACTTTTCTAATTCAGATGAAAAGATATCTTTAGGTAAATCAACTTCTTTTTGATGTGCCACTTTTACAGCTTCATCTATTAAAGCGTCTAGTCCTGTCTGTTTCAATGCTGAAGTTTCAATAATAGGACAATTCAACAACATTGATAAACGTTTTATATCGATTTTGATGTTTCTCTTTTTTAATAAATCAGCCATATTTAATGCAATCACAACAGGTACACCTGTTTCAATCAATTGTGTTGTCAAATAAAGATTTCTTTCAATATTTGTTGCATCAACCAAATTAATAATCACATCTGGATTCTCATTTAAAATATAATCACGACTGACAACTTCTTCTAATGTATAAGGCGAAAGTGAATAAATACCCGGTAAATCTGTGATGATAATATTTTCATCTTTTCTCTTTCCTTTTAATTTACCCTCTTTTTTCTCTACTGTTACACCTGGCCAGTTCCCCACATATTGGTTTGCTCCAGTGAGAGCGTTGAACATTGTTGTTTTCCCACAGTTAGGATTCCCTGCTAAAGCTATTTTGATATCCATTTCTTTATGCCTCCTTCACCTGTACACACTGTGCATCCATCTTTCTTACAGATAACTCGTATCCTCTGACTGTCAATTCTATAGGATCCCCTAAAGGTGCCACTTTTCTGATATACAAACTTGTTCCTTTTGTGATTCCCATATCCATAATACGACGTTTATAAGCACTATCACCCTCAATTTTTGTAACAGTGACAGTACTTCCAACTTTTGCTTCACTTAGATTCATTTTTAACCTCTCCTTTCTATCACACCATAATATGACGTGCCATTTCTTTATTAATCGCAACACGAGAGTCTTTAATATTCACAATAACGTTTCCACTTATTGCAGACAAGACTGTTATTTCACTACCCGCAACAAAACCAAGATTTTCCAAAAAACGTCTTGTTTCCTCATTTCCTCCAACTTTGCGAATTATATTTACTTCACCAATACCGGCTAATGTTAATGGCATCATAATCATCCCTTCTTTATATTAGCATATGCTAACTCTT
>CALVFK010000052.1 GCA_944326805.1 uncultured Massilimicrobiota sp.
CATCAGGTGAAAGTTCGTTTAAATATCTTCAAAATATCTATTCTAATCATTATGTTGGTCAACAGGCTGTTTCGTTGGCTTTAGCTTTATCTGAAGATATTCTAGGTGCACATGGGGTTTGTCGTGTTCATGGTGGTGGTTTTGCTGGAACAATTCAGGCTTTTGTGGAAGATGATTATGTGGAAACATATAAACAAAGTATTGAAAAATATTTTGGTGAAGGTAGCTGCCATATTTTAAAGATTAGAAAATATGGTGGTATGAAAGTTATTGATTAAGCTGGTTTTATCCAGCTTTTTTTCTTATCATGATAAAAAAGCTATCTCTTTTTATGGATTTAGTGTATAATTGCACTGGAGGCGAAATTCATGTATAAATTATTGGAACCCTATGCAAAATTGGTTGATTTTCTAGGAGAAGCTTTAGGTGATAATGTTGAAGTAGCACTTCATGATCTCACTTCCAAAGAGCAGGAAATTGTTGCCATTGCGAATAGTCATATTTCTGGTAGAGAAATAGGTGCGAAATTATCAAATTTATCTATTCATTATTTAAAAACAAAGCAGTATAAAGATCATGATTATGTCATGAATTATAAAACAACAGGTAGTGATGGAAAGTTACTGCGTTCAGCAACTTATTTTATTAAAGAAGAAGGACATGAAATACCTGTAGGGATGCTTTGTATAAATGTCAATATTTCAGACTATGAGTATATGGAAACAACGTTAAAGAGAATTTTAGGTATTAAAGAACGTAAAGATGTGGAATTTAAGTTGGATAATCCTATTGAGATTTTATCATCACCTTTAGATGAGATGATTGATAAATATATTAAAGAATGTTTAGAACAGATGGGATTTCCAAGTTATTTTCTTGTAGAAAGATTAAATGTGGAAGAAAAGATTAAAGTGGTTAAATACTTACAGGAAAAAGGAACGTTTAAGGTGAAAGGGGCTATTGTACTTGTAGCTGAAAAACTGGCTGTAAGTGAACCAACTATCTATCGTTATTTAAAGAAGATGTAAGGAAAGGGGATAGACATGAAAGATATTGTTTTTGTAAGTGGGCATAAGAATCCTGATAGTGATTCTATTTGTAGTGCGATTGCTTATGCTGATTATTTATTTAGAATAGGGCGTTATAATGCGGTACCTGTAAGATTAGGTGAAATTAATAAGGAAACGGAATATATTTTAAAGAGATTTCATACTGAAATTCCTGTTTTATTAAAAACAGTCAAACAGACAGTAGAAGATTTAGAATATGATAAGGTCACTGTGTTTTCTAAAGAATTGACTTTAAAAACAGCCTGGTCATTAATGAAACAACAAAATTTAAAAAGTGCGCCTGTTTTAGATGATCATAGTCAGTTGTTAGGATTATTATCAACTTCTAATATTATTGAAGGTTATATGGATCAATGGGATAGTTTGATTTTAAAAGAAGCGAATACACCGATTGAAAATGTGATTGATACATTGGATGCAAGTATTCTTTATTTAGATAAACAATTAAAAACAATTAAAGGTGAAATTCATATTGCTGCTATGACTGGGGAAGAAGCCAGCAAACGTGTGCATGAAAATGATGTGGTGATTGTTGGTGGAGATCGTGATGAAGCGATTGAACAGTTAATGAATAAAAAAATATCATTAGTCATTTTAACGGGTTCATTAACAATTTCTAAAGAATTATTACAACAATGTATGGATGCACATATAAGTGTGATTTCTACACCATTTAATACATTTATGGCATCACAACAAATCATTCAGGCTGTACCAGTAGAATATGTGATGCAAAAGGGTGGTTTAACAACATTCTCAACAGATGATACAGTAGATTATGTTAAAGAAGTGATGAGTGAAACACGTTATCGTAGTTATCCAGTCATTGATTTTATGGGTAGAGTTGTTGGTTCTATTTCACGTTATCAAGTGTTAAATGGAATGAAAAAGAAAGTTATTCAAGTCGATCATAATGAAAGAAGTCAGGCTATTGATGGTATTGAAGAAGCGGAAATCTTAGAAATTGTTGATCATCATAGAGTGGCTGATATTCAAACGATAGGACCCGTTTTATTTAGAGCTGAACCTGTGGGATGTACAGCAACTATTGTCGCAAAATGTTATAAGGAAGCAGGAATTGATATTCCTCAAGATATGGCAGGGTTAATGTTAGGGGCAATCATCAGTGATACATTGTTGTTTAAATCTCCTACATGTACACCAACGGATACAAAGATGGCTAAAGAACTGGCTAAAATTGCTGGTGTTGATATTCAAGAGTTTGGTATGAGCATGTTTAAAGCAGGAACATCACTTGTTGGAAAAACAGTAGAAGAAATCTTTAATCAGGATTACAAGAAATTTACATTTGGTGATTTATCTGCTGGTGTGGCTCAAGTTAATACAATGGATATTGAAGGCTTTGCGCCATATAAAAAAGATATGCTTGATTATATGGAACAAGTGGCTAGAGAAAATCATATGGAATTTACTATGTTGTTATTGACTGATGTGATTAATGCAACAAGTGAAGTTTTAGTGGCAGGGCCACGTAAAGATTATGTCGAAACAGCATTCCATGTTGAACTTGTTGATCAACAGGCAAGTTTACCAGGTGTTATTTCAAGAAAGAAACAAGTTGTACCTGTCATTACAGAAGTTTTAACACAATAAAAAGAAAGCATCACTCATCAATGAGGTGATGCTTTTTAAGTGCTTTATAAATCCCATCATGATCAATGTCGTCCGTCACTTCATCAGCAGCTTCTTTGACTTCATCACTGGCGTTTTTCATCGCAATACCAATATGTACGAATTCCAGCATATCTATATCGTTATGCCCATCTCCAAAAGCCATTGTTTCTTCAATGGAAATATGGTATTTTTTTAGGATTTCTAAAATCCCGTTTTGTTTTCCACCTAAACGAGGAATAATATCTATAGCTAAATCATGCCAGCGTGTTGCTTGACAATGAGGCATTTGCTGGAGAATATTTGCTTCGTCTTCGATTGTTATATCGTAGGGAATGACTTGATAAATAGGGTGGGATAAGCCACGTGTTAAATCACCTAATTCAGGTAAAGGAGTGGAAATTGCTTTTTGAACTGTTTCAACAGCTTGATTGTGGTAATTGATATACATTTTGTCATCTTCAACAAACATACATGGGAAAGGATGCATTTGTATATAGTTTAAGATTTGTTGAATGTCTTGATGATGAATAGGTAAATCATAAATAACCCCCTCTTTGTTATAACAATATTGTCCATTAAGGGTAATATATCCATCGAATTCTAAATCATCTAAAGGTAAATCCTTAATTTCAGAAATATGTCTTCCTGTCGCAATGAATGTATAAATTCCTTTTTCTTTAAGTATTTTCAGTGCTTTTTTTGTTGATGCAGGGACACTTTGGCTTTGATGAGATAATAATGTACCATCAATATCAAAAAATATAGCTTTTATCATTTGTAACACCTCTCATTTATAGTATAATATTATACCATAGTGAAGGTGATAAAGATATGAAATTATTAGCACATCGTGGATATAGTGCGTGTTATCCAGAAAATACAATGGAAGCTTTTGTACAGGCTTATCAAAAAGGTTTTGATGGTGTGGAAACGGATGTTCATATGACGAAAGATGGGCAGCTGGTTTTGATTCATGATGAAACAATTGATCGTACGAGTGATGGTCATGGTTTTATTCGAGATTATACTTATGCCCAGTTGCAGGAATATTCTTTTTCATGTGGGAAAGAGGGTTTTTATCCATTGCCTTTACTGGAAGATTTATTGACATTTATTCAAGGTAAAGAATTTGTTGTGAATATTGAATTGAAGACAGATGTGATTGCTTATCAAGGTATTGAAGAAAAAGTTCATGCTCTTGTCAAAATGTTAGGTGTTGAAAAGCAGATTTATTATTCTTCGTTTTCTTTGTCTTCAGTGTTGAAAATGAAAGAAATTGCACCAGCATCTTATGTTGGTTATTTGATGGAAAATGATTATGAACAAAAGTATCATGAGTTATTGAAATATCATATTCAGGCTTTTCATCCGCGTTTTGATTATTTGAATTTAAAGAGAATGACACTATTAAAAAAACATCATATTTTCACTGCATCATGGACAATTCCTGATATTAGAGAATATCAAAGATTAAAAGAACTGGGAGTGGATATACTAATATCAAATGAATATTTGAGGTGAAAAGATGAAAACAACAGGTATGGTCAGAAGAATTGATGATTTAGGGAGAATTGTGATTCCTAAGGAAATTAGAAAACAATTAATGTTGAAGGAAGGTGAGAGTGTTTCTTTTGCGGTTGAACACAATCATATCATTTTGACAAAGTTTTCAATGTTACATAAACTGAGTCCTACGATTCAAATTTTATTAGAACGTCTTTATAGTAAATATCATAATACATTTTTATTATGTGATAAAAGATGTATTGTTGTCTGTTCTTCTGATGGTCTGGCAAGATATCAACGACGTGAATTATCTCAAGATTTTTTATTGCAATTACAAAAAAGAGAACAACAAATAGAAATATCAATGAATTTTTATGGTAAAGAGGAAAAAGTGACAATTTTTCCTTTGCTTTATGAACAGGTTGTACAAGGAGCTTTATTGATGTTAAGTCATCAGACACCTTATTATTTAATGGATCAGGCATTGCTGGAATTTGTAAGAGATATTATTGAGGAGGAATTAGAGTCGTGCGTTTAGATAAGTTTTTAAAAGTTTCAAGAATTATTAAAAGAAGAACGTTATCAAAAGAGATGAGTGAAGCATCACGTGTCAAGGTGAATGGCAAAGTGGCGAAACCATCTACAAAATTAAAAATTGGAGATATTATTGAGATTGAATTTGGTCGTAGTATACTGGTTGTCAAGGTTAATGAATTAAAAGATCATGTTTTAAAGGATGATAGTCATATGTTATATGATATTATTGAAGAAAAGAAGAAAGAGGAGGTTACGATTTTGTAACCCTCTTTTTGCATAAAAAGAGGAAATGAACATATGTTGGTATAGGAGGGTTGCAATATGGATAATAGTTTACATTTTGAACAGACACCATATCATCATGTGTGTTTAAAGGATCGTAAGAGTTTGGAGTTAACAGGTGTCAAAAAGATAGAGAGTTTTGATGCCTATGAGTTTTTAATTGAAACATCTTTAGGGTATTTAAATATTACGGGTAGTGAATTAACTTTAGTACGTTTGGATCAGGATCAAAATGAAGTGAGTATTCGAGGAAATATTGATAGTATTAGTTATGTGTCAGATAAGAAAAAACAACATCCTAAAGAAAAGATGTTTAATAAACTCTTAAAATAATGTCTTTAATTATACAATTTCAATGTCTTTTTTATTCCTTTTTATTTGGCTTTATCATGACTGGTGTTTATCATGTTGTGAATCGTTTTTTATATGGGATTCCTTTGTGGATGCGTTATATTATACAATGTTGTCTTGGTATGTTTTATGGGGTTCTCTATTTTTATGGACTCGTTTTTCTTAATGAAGGAATCATCAGAGGCTATTTTTTAGTTTTTTTATTTGGTGGCTATTTGGTGTATAGTCGTTATTATGCCTACTATCTTTTGTATGGATTGGAGAAATTTATTTGTTTTTTCAAAAGAATATTCTCACCTTTTATCTTCTTTTTTCGTTATATTAATGGTATAATACAAAAAAGAATAGGAAGGATGAAGAAAAATGGCAAAAAAGAAAACACCAAGATATAAAAAGCTCTTAGGATTTGTCTATATTGGGATTTCTGCTTTGCTGATCTATACATTAGGAGTCAATGCTTATCGTGTCATTGGACAAAAGCAGCAGCTTGTACAATTAGAAGAAAGAAAGGCAGAATTACAAAAGGAAAAGCAGGAATTATCTGAAGAAGTAGAACTTTTAACAGACGATGACTATGTTGCCCGATATGCAAGAGAGCAGTATATTTTTCCAGGTGATGATGAAGAAGTTATTAAATTACCAGAATCAAAAAAATAAGCTCGGGCTTATTTTTTTGTCTTATTAAAGGAGGTTTTGAAATGTTTGTTTCGTTTTGTTTTCCTATGAAAACATTGCAGCGTAAACGCGAAATTACAGTTTATTTACCTGATGATTATTATCGAACACAAAAGCGTTATCCGGTTCTTTATATTCAAGACGGGCAGAATGCCTTTTTTGATTATTTGTCATATAGTAAAACAAGCTGGGGATTTTTAGAGTATGTCAAAGAAACAGAAATGGATATCATTATGGTTGCGATTCCTTGTAATGAAGAAGGTTTTAAACGTATGGATGAATATGGACCTTGGCCTATTAATGAAGTCCTTTCTTATCAGGAAACACAACAAGAGGGACTCATTATTGGAGGAGAAGGACAGGCTTATATAGAGTGGCTGAAAGATGAACTAAAACCTTATATTGATCGACGATTTCGTACTCAAAAAGAGAATACAGGCATTGTTGGAAGCTCTATGGGAGCTGTCATTAGTGCTTATGCAGCCTTTCGTTATCCTGAAGTTTTTCAAAAATGTGCTGCTTTATCAACGGCGTTCTGGTTTTATGTGGATGAATTTATAGATATCATTGAGCATCAAGATTATGATCAATCTAATCGTTTTTATCTGGATTTAGGGGAATTTGAAAGTGGAGACGATAAAATTATTAATCAATGGTACATAGAAAGTAATCAGGAAATTTATGAACATTTAGAACCTAAGGTAGAAAATTTACAAGTGCATTATTTTCCGGGTGCTCATCATAATGAGAGTGAATGGAGAGAAAGAGTACCTTTGTTTATGTCTTTTTTGTATGAGGAGGATGTTTAATGTATAAGATGATTTTATCAGACTTAGATGAAACATTATTGGTGAATCATCATGTGCCAAAAATCAATCAGGATGCTATTCATCAAATGAAAGATGTTTTGTTTGTACCAGCCACAGGGCGTTCTTTTCCTATGATTGAAGATATTTTAAAAGAAATTGGAACTGATCAACAGTCACATCAATATTCTATTTGTTTTAATGGTGGGTTGATTGTTGAAAATAAAGGGGCTCAAATTCTTTCTTTTCAGGGACTTTCATTTGAAGAAGCCAAGTTACTTTTTGATTGGGGTGAGAAGTATCATGTTTGTGTGATGATTTTTACTTTGGATCATTGTTATATATTTAGGGCAGAACCGAGTGAAATAGAACGAAAAACAGCTCAAAAAGCAGCTTTTTCAGTTGTTGAAGAGTATAATATGGATTTTTTGAAAGATGACAAGATTGCGAAGTTTTTATATGTCAAACCAGATATGGATTATTTAAAATCGATAGAAAAAGATTTACCAGAAACAATTAAACAACAATTTTCAATCAGTTATTCTTCTTATCGTTATCTTGAATTTAATCCTCTTGGTGTAAGTAAAGGAGCTGCTTTAAAGTGGCTAGCTGATTATTTACATATAGATACCAAAGATGTGATTGCAATTGGGGATAATTATAATGATGTATCAATGATTGAAGCGGCAGGATTGGGAGTATGCGTGGCAGGCGCCAGTCAAGATATTCAAGATATAAGTGATTATGTGACAACTGTTGATTATGACCAGGGAGCAGTTAAAGAAGTAATTGAAAAGTTTATAGGAGGAAATGGAAAATGAAGTATAAAGTGATTGCAAGTGATATGGATGAAACATTGTTGAATGATCAACATGTGATTTGTCAGAGAAATATTGATTTGATTCGTTTGGCTAAGGAAAAAGGAGTTAAGTTTGTTCCAGCAACAGGACGTGGTTTTATGTCTATTCAACGTGATTTAAAATTGTTGGGATTATATGATGTTCCTGAAGAATATGTGATTTCTTTTAATGGTGGAGCTTTAACGGAAAATAAAAATAATGAGTTGTTGTATTTTGAAGGATTATCTTTTGAAAAAACAAAGGAAATTTTTGAATTTGGTTTACAACAGGATGTTTGTCAACATATTTATACAAAAGATAAGGTCTATGTCTTTAATTTGTCTGAATCTGAGGCTAAGCGTATTCGAGAACAACAGGTAGAATGTGAAATTATGACAGAAAATTCTATGGATTTTTTAAAGGATGAACCTATATCAAAGATTTTATTTCAGAATATAGATGTCCCTTATTTGATGAGTTTAGAACCTCAAATGAAATCAATAACAGAAGGAATGTGTGCTGTTAGTTATTCATCTAATCGTTATATGGAATTTAATAAAATTGGAGTAGATAAAGGCCAAGGCTTAAAACATCTTGCTCAAATTATAGGGGCTGATTTATCTGAATGTATTGCTGTGGGGGATAATTATAATGATTTACCAATGTTAGAAGTAGCAGGGTTGTCTGTAGCTGCTGGAAATGCAGTGGATGATGTCAAAAAAGTTTGTGACGTTGTGACAAAGGCTGATAATAATGAGGGTGTTATTGCTGAAATTATTGAAAGGTTTATTTTATAATGGATTTTAAAACAATCATAGATCGTGAGCGTCAAATGCCTTATTATCAGCAGCTAGAAGCGTTTGTGAATCATGAATATCAAGTTCATACTGTTTATCCACCACGTCAACGTATTTTCCATTGTTTTAATTTTAAGGATTATGAAGATATAAAAGTTGTCATTATTGGTCAAGATCCTTATCATGAAGAACATCAGGCCAATGGTTTGGCATTTAGTGTGGCTAAAGGTGTACGCATTCCACCAAGCCTTGTCAATATTTATAAAGAGGCGCATGATGATGTTGGGATAGAGATTCCTTGTCATGGAGATTTGTCTGCCTGGGCAAATCAAGGTGTTTTATTATTGAATACAGTTTTGACTGTTCAGGCACATCGTGCCAATTCACATAAGGAAAAGGGCTGGGAAGTTTTTACAAATCATATCATTGAAGCAATGAATCAAAGAGAAAAGCCTTTGGTCTTTATTCTTTGGGGTAGACAGGCTATTGATAAAGCTAAAATGATTGATCAGACAAAACATTGTGTGATTACGAGTCCGCATCCTTCGCCATTATCGGCTTATCGTGGCTTTTTTGGCTCTAAACCTTTTTCTAAAACAAATCAGTTTTTAACAAGTCAGGGAATAGAACCTATAGATTGGGGGATTCAATAATGTTTACAGATGTCCATGAAGCAATTGCATATATAGAATCAAAACGAAGTAAGAGATCTATTGATGCTTTTAGAGATACTTTGAATAAATGTCACATTTTAATGAAACAAAAAAATATGATTCATATTGCAGGTACAAATGGAAAAGGCTCAACAGTGAATTATTTGCGTAGTATACTTAATGCACATGGTTATAAAGTTGGTACTTTTACTTCACCTTATTTGATTTGTCATAACGATCGTATACGTGTTGATGATGTGCCTATTAGTGATGAAGATTTATTAAAATATGTGAATAAGTATTATGCAGTTATTGAAGAAGATCAACTATCAATGTTTGAAATTGACGTATTAATTATGCTGGCACATTTTCAATCCTTAGATTTAGATTATCGTATTATTGAAACTGGGATTGGAGGAATGAATGATAAAACCAATGTCATTGACCCTATTGTGAGTGCTATTACAAATATTGGTTTAGATCATCAAAAACAATTGGGTGATATTTATGATATTATCAATGAAAAGATGGGAATTATTAAACCACATCAAATGTTTATTACGAGTGAAACAAAGGGCACAATTCTGGCGCGTTTTCAAGAGCAATGTGACGCTATGGGAGCGGTGATGTATGTTGTTCCTGAATATCAGGTTTCTCGCTATCCTTTCCATTTTCGCTATCGAGATATGGCATTTACTTTAGAAAATCAAGGTATTTATCAAGTGACAAATGCACGTTTGGCTTTAACGATTGCCTCTAAACTGATTAAACTTGATCCTCTTGTTACACAACCGGCTATTGAACAAGCTGCGTGGAAAGGTCGTTATGAAACATTGGATTATCAAGGTGTCAAAGTAGATATTGATGGAGCGCATAATATGCCAGGTATTAAAGCTCTACTGCAAACATTAAGAGTCAAGAAAGAAAAAGATGTAGCGATTGTTTTTTCATGTTTAAATGATCGTGATGTTGATGAAATGCTGGATGCGATGTTAGAAGCAGGATATGAAGTGTATATCACAACTTTTCAAGATGAAAGGGCTATTGATTTATCGACAGTAAAACCACGTCCTCATTTAACTATTGTGGATAACTTTATTGTTGCGATGCAGACAGCATATATTAAAAAACAACATATTGTTGTGACAGGTTCCTTACACTTTATTTCTAGAGTGAGAAAATATTTGATTGATATACAGATGAAGGATTAAAAAACCAATGAAAGATGTCTGAATCTTTCATTGGCTTTTTTTAACGCGTATTGAAGTTGATGGGTTCATCAAATTCGGCCCAGTCGAAATAAACAAACTGAAAAATATAATTCTTTTGATTTTTTGGATCTCTTACGACGAAATGATCTCGACCAACTTGTTCAATAATCCCTTTATAAATACGGTCGCGCCAGTCTTCACTACCTGTATAAGTGAAATAAAAAGTACCAAGCTTTCCAATGTTTAAGCGTAGAATGTTTTCAAGATAAGTTTGTTCTGAAATAGGTGTTGGTAAAGATGATGTTTGTGAGCTGGGAACAACTGATTGATTATTTGAATCCATAAATTATCTCCTTTATAATTCACATTTTAATTTTGCGCCAGGGGCATAAAAACAGTGGTTTTTATAGCGTCCACTTAATTCACCGTAAAATTGTTGTGGACAGGTGACATTACTGCCGGGATTTTTAAACCAGAGTGCATTTGTGGCAGGTTCAATGCGATAGCCGTCAATATTGCGTAATGCCAGTTCTTTTTCCTTAGCGTTAACGGGCTGATTGAAAAGGGGTTGACCGACACCTGAGAAAGCATTTTTTTGATAAATGACTTCAGAAATGGTACGTGTGTTTTTGAATACATCACAGTTGGCTACGACACGATTGACAACAACATTGCCAACCATTAACATACCCTCTTCACCTTCACCTAGTGCTTCTGCTTTCATAATGCGAGCCAACAATTCGACATCGGAATCGTTATATAAGATTCTTGGAGACATACTTATCACCTCTATTCAGTATATGAAAAAATACTGAAAAGTTGTCTTATATAAAAAAT
>CALVFK010000053.1 GCA_944326805.1 uncultured Massilimicrobiota sp.
CATCCATATCAAACGAAGGTAAATAATTATCAACCATTTTGATTGTTTGTATAAAATCAACATGTAATCCCTGTTCTTGACAAAATTTCTCACACCATACTCCTGCAATGGTATCACGACTTCCATATGTTAAAATCATAAAAAAATAAGGTGTGTCAAAATGGACTTCACTCAAAAATCTTCTGACTGTTTGAGACAGTTGCCCTGCATAGATGGGTGCGACAATGCCAATGCTGTTGCTTCGATAATACAAATCTTTCTTTTTCAAGACTTGTGGTATACTATAGAGTTCTTTGTCTAATTGTCTAGCAACATACAAACAATTTCCTGTGGCTGTATAATAAAAGAGCATATCTCTTACCTTCTTTCATTATTTATTTTAATCATTATTGTTCTTTTTGTACAATATGAATATAGAAATCTGCTATAATAAAATAGAATAGCGAGGTTAACAATATGATTGAATTAGAACAACTACAACATCTTATAACTTTTCATGAATGTGGAACATTATCAAAAGCAGCGAAACAACTCAATATTTCTCAGCCTGTTTTAACACGTTCCATGCAAAAATTAGAAGAAGAACTGGAAGTTTCTCTCTTTACAAGAACAAAAAATAAAATCAGTCTCAACGAAACTGGACTTTTAGCACTTTCCTTAGCCAAACGTATTTTAGAAGATACAAAAGATATGCATAAACAATTAGTTGATTTTGATAGAAAGTTGCATACTTTTGCGATTGGTTCCTGTGCTCCTGCTCCTCTCCAATATATGAGTCAAAAAATAGCTAAGCATTATCCTCAAAAAACATTACTTACAGAAATTAAGGATATGAATGTTTTGATAAAAGGATTGAAAAATAAAGACTATATGATGATTATTATGCCTTATGATATAGAAGATTCTCTCATCGAAAGTATTCCTTTTATGGAAGAACAGTTATATTTTTCTTTACCTCTATCTCATCCTTTCGCTCATAAAAAATCTTTGAGTTTAAAAGAAATGGATGGAGAAAGAATGTTATTAATGTCTAATATTGGATTCTGGAATGAAATGCATCAAAGAACAATGCCACATACCAAATTCATTATTCAAAATGACCGTTCTATCTTTTATGATTTAGTAGAATTATCTTCATTGCCTTCTTTTACATCAGATTATGTCATGAAAACAGAAACCATGCCACAAAATCGTTGTATTATTCCTATTGTTGATAAAGATGCTAAAGCAACATTTTATTGCTGGTATTTAAAAGAAAATGAAATAAAACTAAAATCTTTATTATACAACCTATAAAACCATAAAGTCTTATGACCTTATGGTTTTATTCATTAATCCAATGTTGAATTTCTATTGTATTTTCATGCCCTGTCAAACGTTTTCCTTGTTTCCAGTGGTATTGTGGATAACTATGTCTTAAGTCACTTTCACATCCACTGATTCCTGTTCCACCAGATGTACAAAATGGTATCAACGTCTGTTTTGAAAAATCATAGCTTTCAATAAATGTATTGATAATTGTTGGTGCTGTATACCACCAGACAGGAAAACCAATCAAAACTGTATCATATTGATCCAATGACAAATCTTTTAAAACAATAGCAGGACGATAGCTATGATCTGCCATTTCTTTAGAAGAACGACTTTGTTGATCATTCCAGTTTAAGTCATCATCTGTATATTTTTCTACAGGTTCAATTTCTAATAAATCGCCATGTACAATTTCAGCGATTTGTTTGGCAACTCGCTTTGTAACTCCACTGGCTGAAAAATAAGCAACTAATTTTTTATTCATCATAATTTCTCCTTATCATTTCTTTGTTTTCACTTTATCTTGTTGGATAAAATCATGTTCTTCTGGAATACGATCAACTTCTAACGTGGCATGATTTGATCCATGCTTTTTTACAGATTCTTCACTACCAGCTTGAATAGCTTGTTGATAATACCATTCTTTATATTCAATTTCTTGTAGATAATATTGATATTCTTGAATTTGACTAAGAATATATTCTTTTTGTTCTTGAATAAGCTGATATCTTTCTTGTAAAGTTTCATCACCTTTTTGTGCCAGTTCAACATATTTTCTAATTTTTTTAATTGGCATTTTTGTATTTTTTAAACAATTTAAAACTCTTAACCATCGAAAATCTTCATCCTCAAAGACTCTCATTCCATTGACTCTTTTAATATGTGGAAGTAAACCTTCCTGGTCATAATATCTTAAGGTTGATGGTGTCACTCCCATCATTTTAGCTACTTGACTAATTGAATATGACATATGCCTCCTCCTCAATCATTTATTTTCAACAGAATATTTTATCCATATTCTGTGTTCAAATATCTTTTTGTACTATTCAATGATTCCTAGTTCATTTAACCATTCCTGAACTTCTGAATTAGAAGTACTTGATGAAAATCTTTGTCCTTCCTGCCAATCACCATCACCTGCTTCTTGGGCTAAAAGTTCTCCACTTTGCCCTAATCCTGAAGAAGCTGAAGTACAAAATGGAACAACAGTTTTATCTGTAAAATCATTATTTTCAATAAAAGTATTCACTGGCCATGCAGCGATTCCCCACCAGATGGGATAACCTAGAAAAACAGTATCATAATCTTCCCAGTGATCAACTGTTGATGAAACAAGTTCCACATGTCTTTCATCTTCATTTTCATATTCTCTTGCGACACGACTATTTGAATCTGTCCAATCTAAATCATCCTCACTGTAAGAATCTTTAGGTTCAATTTCAAATAAATCACCATTTGTTTCCTTAGCAATCATTTCAGCAACCACTTTTGTATTTCCTGTCGCCGAATAATAAACAACAAGTGTTTTTCCTAATTGATTTGAAGTTTCTGTCTTTTGTGGTTGTTCATTCGTTTGCGTTGTTTCATTATTTGACTGACAACCAGTCAATATACCCAATGCAAAAACACCTACTAAAAATAATGTTAATATTTTCTTCATCCCTACTCACCTTCCTATTCACATTATAAAATTTAAAGTTCACTTGAAGTCAAGCTTTTTAAAGAAAAACTCTAAAGAGATAAAATCCTTAGAGTCTCAATAGTTATTTTAATTGATTATATTCTTCATCACTGACTGGTTCTAACCATTCATTAGAAGCATCTTTTGCAGGAACAGCAATCGCAATATGAGCAAACCAGCTATCTTTAGCAGCTCCATGCCAATGTTTGACTTCTGCTGGAATATCTACTACATCACCTGGTTTTAATTCTCTAGCAGGTTTCCCCCATTCTTGATACCATCCTCTACCATCTGTAACAAGCAAAATCTGTCCACCTTGATGATGGATATGCCAATTATTACGACATCCTGGTTCAAATGTGACATTACTAACAGATAAACTTTGGGCTAAAGGCTGTAAATAGCTCTTTCCTATAAAATATTTTTCATAAGCTATATTTTCTTCTCCAACTGGAAATAATGTTTTCATTTCTTTTACCCTCCTTAATTTCATTATATATCCAGTTGTTTAAAATATCTAATACCTCTTTTTTATTATAAATCATGCCTTTTAAGCATTAACACTTCTCAATAAATTGATTGAAAATATCTTGCATTTTTGGATTGACTAAAGTCATGCTTTCAGGATGAAATTGAACACCCCATACAGGTAAAAATTCATGCTCGATTGCTTCAATAATTTGATCATCACTATATGCAACAACTTGTAATCCTTCTCCTAGCTGATCTATGGCTTGATGATGATAGCTATTTACAATCGCTTCTTCTTGGAAGATATCATATAAAAAGCTATAGTCTTTAATATGAATTAAATGACTTCCATATTCCTTTCTTTCCTTTTGTGCATGTAAAAAAACATTTTGGGGAGCATAGGATAAATCCTGAAATAAAGTTCCTCCAAAAGCAACATTAATGACTTGTATTCCTCGGCAAATACCAAGCATTGGCATTTTCTTTTCTGAGGCCTTTTGAATCAAAGCTATTTCATAACAATCTCTTGGATAATCTGTCTCTCCTAGTAATGGTAATGGATTTTGACGATAAAGCAATGGATTAACATCGCAGCCACCAATAATTATTAAACCATCTATCATCTGAAGTTGTGTTTCTATATCATCTATAGGAACAATCGGTAATAAAATAGGAACACCACCTCCACTTTTTATAACATCTATATAATACTGATTCACAAAATGAATATAATTTCCATTTTTATATTCTTCACTACATGTAATTCCAATTCTTTTTTTCAATGTTTTCAGCTCCTTTTCCTTATTATATAAATATATTACCAAAAACAAGACGAATATAAATAATTTATGCCACATTATGACACATATACACTAAAAAAATACAAATTTGTCCTTTTTTCAAAAGAAAAAGGCATTCAAAGAATACCTTATTTTTCAAAATGTTGTGCAACTTTTTGTAAGTCTTCAATAATTGGTAAATGTTGAGGACAAACACTTTCACATTGTCCACAACCAATACATTCACTGGCTTTACCAAAAGTTTTTGTAAGATTTTGATAATATTCTCCTTGAGGTGTCCATCCTTTTTCTTCCACTTCTTGTAAATCAGCATTATATAATGAGAAATATTTTGGAATCGCAATATGCATTGGACATCCTTCAGTACAATAAGAACAACCCGTACAAGGAATAGTGATTGTTGAATTGATGATATCTACAGCCTTTTTGATCAATTCATACTCTTTTTCATTGAGAGGTGTCATATCTTTCATATAGCCAATATTATCTTCTAATTGTGCCATATTAGACATACCACTTAATACCATCATGACATTATCAAGACTAGCTGCAAAACGAATAGCCCAAGAAGGAACAGACATATCTGGTTGATATGCTTTAAACATCTTTTCTACTTCTTCTGGTACTTTTGCAAGTGTACCTCCTTTGACAGGCTCCATAACAATGACTGGTTTATGATGTTTAGTTGCTACTTCATAACATTTACGTGATTGTACACCAACACTATCCCAATCTAAATAGTTAATCTGTAATTGTACAAATTCAAATTCTGGATGTTCTGTTAAAACTTGATCTAATAACTCTGGTCCATCATGGAATGAAAAACCAATTGTTTTTACTAAGCCTTTGGCTTTTTTATCTTTTAACCATTCAAAACAATCTAAACGATTATATGTTTCAATGCTATGAGTATTGATATCATGTAATAGGTAGTAATCAAAATACTCTACTCCTGTTTTCTTTAATTGTTCATTAAAGATTTTATCACGATCATCTTTTGTTTGAATAAATCCTGAATGTAGCTTTGTTGCTAAAGTATAAGCATTTCTTGGATAACGTTCTACCAGTGCTTCTCTGGCAGCATTTTCACTATTAAAACCACAATACATCCACGCTGTATCAAAATAAGTAAATCCATTTTCAATAAATGTATCAACCATTTGTTTCACTTGTTCAATATCAATCTTTGAAGGATCGTTTTCATCAAGTGATGGTAATCTCATTAATCCAAAACCTAATTTCTTTGTCATATTCTTTCCTCCTATTCAACTTTTATTATATACCTTCAAGCTCACTTGAGGTCAAGAAAAAAAGAAAGATCACTCTTTCTTTAATCCATTTCAATATGCCCACTACTGAGTCCTTCATTCTTTTCATTAATTGGTAACCATTCTAAAACACGTTTAATATAACAATCCCAAAAGTCCCATTCATGACCACCTGGTCCTTCTTCATAAGTGACTGGAATATGATGAGCTTTTAAAAAATCACGATAATCTCGATTTTGTGGCAATAAAGAATCCTCTGTTCCACAAGCCATATAGATGGCAGGTACATCTTGAATATCCATTTTTTCAATTAATGCTTTATAATCTTTATCACTGCCTTTAAGTTTTGTTAAATCACCAAAAACTGATGTTAAATAACTTCTTTTCATCATATATGGAACATCGTCACCATCTTTTGCCTGAATAAAGTCATCTAACAATAAAGCCGCTGATAAAGCACCAATATAACCAAATGTCTGATGATATTTTAAACCATTCATTAACGCTCCATATCCACCCATAGATAATCCAGCAATAAACGTATCTTCTCTAAGATGTGATAAAGGAAACATGGCTCTTGTGATTTGAACGAGTTCTTCACCAATAAACTGTGAAAAATATTCATGTGATAATTCATTATCAACATAAAACTTATTTTCCCCAGAAGGCATAATAACAGCTAAATCATGATCTTGTGCCCATCTTTGAATACGTGTTCCACAAACCCAATCTGTATAGTTTCCAAAAATACCATGCAAAAGATATAGTGTTTTTAACTTCCCTTTTGTTTGTCCTGTATTTTTATCAACAGGAATAATAGCATTGATTGTCACTGTACGTTTTAATTTTTCAGAAATAAAATCAACTTGCACTAATGCCATAAATCATCCTCCTATCATTGAATATGAAAATACTTCTGAAATGCTTTGACAATTCCATGATGATCTACATCATCTGTAATATACTCAGCTATAGACTTTAAAGCATCTACAGCATTCCCCATCGCAATGCCATGTCCAACCAGTTCAAACATTTCACAGTCATTAATGCCATCCCCAAAAGCATAGGTATCTATTTTATCAACACCTATTTTTTGATATAAGTATTCACATGCTGTTCCTTTTTTAAAACCTTTATGATAAACATCCATACGAATTAATCCATGATCATAAGCAACAATTGTCATATCATTTTCTAACTCATGATAGGCTTTCCACATTTGTTCTACTGTTTCAAACAACACACAACAGCTTATCGCTTTGACATCACTTGCCTGATAATCCTCTATAGCATCTTTAGGTCTAAGATCATTTCCTTGAAACATCAAACGATGTTTCACAACAAGTTCATCATCCAAGCAATCACACCATTGTCCTTTATGTCCATAAAACATGGGTCTTCCTTGATACTTTTGATAAATGTCTATTTGTTTTTGAACTTCCTGTTCACTCATAATTTCATCTATCAAAACTTCATGATTATAAATAATATAATGCCCATCACTTAAGACGTATCCATCAAAGTCTATGTCATTTAATCCATCTGGGACAACACCTCTTGCAGAAGCAATAATGATTTTGTTTCCCTGTTGTTGAAAAGCATGTAAAACTTGTTTTGTCTGTTCATCTGGTTTCATCATTCCACTTTGTGCATTGATTAATGTCCCATCAATGTCAAAGAAAGCAATTTTCATATTCACCACTCCTTGACTGTATTATATCATTACTTCTCTTTTGAAATCTATAAAATTCTATTGCTTCTATTCTTTATTCTATGTACAATCTCAAGTGGAGGTAAGAAAAATGAAATTAACAATGTTAGGAACAGGCAATGCTTTAGTAACACAATGTTATAATACATGTTTTGTGCTCAGTGAGAATAATCAATACTTTTTAGTTGATGGTGGAGGTGGTAATACAATTCTCCAACAATTAGAAAAAGCACATATTCATTGGATGGATATTAAAGATATCTTCGTCACACATAAACACATTGATCATTTATTGGGTGTGATATGGATGATTCGTATGATTGGTCAATATATGAATAAAGGAGAATATGAAGGTGATGTCCGTATTTATGCACACCAAGAATTAATAGAAACCATTCTTGAAATCATTCATCTTGTTTTAAACAAGAAACAGTTATCTATGATTCATAAACGTATTCATATGATGAATATTGAAGATGGTCAAACTGTTTCCATTATAGGACATGACGTTACTTTCTTTGATATTCACTCTACCAAAGACCGTCAATTTGGTTTTACAATGAAATTAGCTCATCAAAAAATAACGTGTTGTGGGGATGAACCTTATCATCCTATGAATCAAATGTATGTCCAAAATAGTGACTGGCTACTTCATGAAGCCTTTTGTCTACATAGTCAGGCAGATATTTTCCATCCTTATGAAAAACATCATTCAACTGTTAAGGATGCCTGTCAAATCGCTCAGTCATTAAATATCCAAAATCTTATTTTATATCACACTGAAGATAAAAACATTCATCAACGTCGTTCTTTATATTTACAAGAAGGGCAAAAATATTTCCAGGGAAATATATGGATTCCTGATGATTTAGATATGATTAACATTCAATAGAAAAAGGAATTGAAATATTCAATCGATTTATTTCAATTCCTTTTTCTCTATCCTATAACAAAAATATTTATTTGTAAGCATGATTGAAAGCATTTTGTAAATCTTCAATAAGAAGCTCTACTTCTTCTAATCCAACATACATTCTGATATGTCCAATATCTAAGCCTCTTTTTTTCAACTCTTCTTCATTGTTTCCTTTCCATACAGGCATAACCAAACTTTCAAATCCACCCCAACTGTAGGCCAAAGTAAAATGTTTGAAAGCATCAACAAATTTTTCAATAACATTTGGTGTTGCATCTTTTAATACAAAACTTAATAAACTTCCATATCCCTTTAAATACTTATCTGTTAAATCAGTAGATGTATGAACCATAGGATGATATATTTTTTTAACATAAGGACTTTGTTGTAAAAATTGTATCACCTGTTTAACACTTTGTTCTTGAGATTTCAAACGAACTGGCAATGTTCTGAGTCCTCTTAATGCTAACCAGGCATTCATTGGGGACATTGTTGCTCCTAAAAAGATTTGACCAAATTCATTGATTTCATGTATATATTTTTGATTAGAAATGACAACGCCACCAACCAAATCACTATGTCCTCCAATATATTTTGAACAAGAATGTATAACAATATCAATTCCATGCACCAAAGGATTTTGAAATAATGGTGTTGCCCATGTATTATCAATAACTGTGATAATATTTCTTTTTTTCGCAAATTGACTGATCATCTCTAAATCAAGCATTTCAAACTTTTGAGAAGAAGGACTTTCAAAATAAATCATTCTTGTATTCTCCTTAACAAAAGCAAATATATCTTCAGTAGAAGATACATCAATTTTTGTACTTTCAACACCAAAACGTTCAAGATTTTGAATGAATTTGACCGTTGATCCATACACAGTATTCACAATGACAATATGATCCTTTTGTTGAATCAAGCTCAATATTGTGGCGCTGATTGCTCCCATTCCTGAAGCAAAAACTTTAGCACATTCTCCTTTTTCTAATTGAGCCAGTTTTTCTTCTAGAATTGTTAATGTTGGGTTTTCTCCCCTTGTATATGTATAAGCACTTTTCTTATTCATATTAACATCAACATAGTGTTGAAAATCATCAAATTGAAATGACGATGTTTGCACAATATCAGGTGCAACACTCTTATATTCTCTTTGTGTTTTTTCTACTGATAAACAAATATTCTCTTGATCTAACATTTTATTTCTCCCTTTAAATATTTTCCAATCCCATCATGTTCATTATCTTCACAAATAGCATCTGCAACTTCTTTGACTGTTTCAAAAGCATTATCCATAGCCACTCCTACTCCTGCTGCCAATAACATATCAATATCGTTTTCACCATTTCCAAATGCAATAATATTTTCTAACGATATATTTTTAATTTCTGCTAACTTCAAAAGAGCCTGTCCTTTTGAGGCATGGGCAGGATTAATTTCTACCCAATCTTTTTCGACTCTACATATACTAAAACGTGAAGACATCTGTTTTTGAAGAATTGGTATTTTTTCACTCATCATTGTTTCACTTTGCACAAATGCAACTTTCTTTATTGTAGAAAAAAGATGTTCTGGTATTTCATGAATATCATCAACTATATGTCTTTCTCTATCAATAAAATGTTCTTCCATGATTCCTGTATGCCCATAATCAAAAATATATAAACACGTTTCAAAGAAAATAATCATATCAAAGAAAGATGTTTGCGCTATTTCATTCAAAATCATTAAATCATTTTTTGTTAGTCTTTGTTCTCGATGCAGACATTCTCTTGTCGAATTATAGATCTCTAATCCATTTAAAACAATATAACCGCTTTGAGGATATTGATCCATATTTAACTGCTTCCCATAATACTCTAAGCTACTGACATCTCTACCACTTGCTAAAACAAGAGAAACACCTTGTTTTTGTAAGTTCATTAAGACTTCTTTTGTATAGGGTAAGATTTGTTGATTTTGTGTTAATAACGTACCATCCATATCCATAACTATCATTTTCATTTACAAATAACCTCGCTTTTTCTTTTTATTTTACAATGATAAAACAAAAAAGCAAGAAAGAAAAAACTGTAATCTTTAGAATTTCAATATTCTATGGATTACAGTTTTTTTATTATTTAATTTCTCTCATTATATAGTTTTCTAATATTGGCTTAAATTGTTTGGAAACCTCTAGGTTGGTTTCTTTACTAATCTCTACCAATAACAATGGATGATAATCTTCATCAATTACAGCATGTGGATTATCTTTTATAATTCTTAAAATAACTTTTAAATTATGATCATCAATATTTGTTTTATTGCGAGTACACATCTGTTTAATTCTTTTAAGTGTCAACTTCTGTAAATGATGATTAATATCAAAAAGACTAAACATATAACCAACCTCCTTTTCTATTATATATATTATAATCCTTTTACTATATGTTTTCTATCAAAACAACTATTTTTTATTTTCTAATTATGAAAATATAATGATATTTTTTAGTATTTTAGTATATTTTCATCATATATTTTGCAAAATTATAAATATATCAATCATTTAAAATATCCTCTATCTTCTTTAAAACAGCCTGTTCATCATTAGAACCAATCACTTTATATGCAATGTCTTTAATTGGCTGGACTGCATTAGACATCGCATAGGCATACTTGACTTCCTGCAACATTTCATAATCATTCATTTGATCACCAAAAGCAGCACATTCTTCTGATTTAATCTGGTATGTATCTTGTAAAAATTTTATACCTACACTTTTATTCATATTTTGATTTTGAATATCCATCCATTCATTTCCCGATGTGACAATCTTCACACCTATCGGTAACTGTTGACTAATTTCATCTAA
>CALVFK010000054.1 GCA_944326805.1 uncultured Massilimicrobiota sp.
TTAGATTGGCTTATTCGTGGTATTGAAGAAGGTTCAAACTGTAAAGGTTATATGTTATGGGCTTTTACTGATAATGTTTCACCAATGAATGCATTTAAAAATAGATATGGATTAGTTGAGATTGATTTAGAAGATCAACGTAATAGACATTTAAAGAAATCGGCTTATTTTTATAAAGATTTAATTCAGACAAGAGAATTTGAAATTGATGACGATGAAGATGTCAAATAATAATGAAAAGAGGGATGAACAAAATGTTAAAGAGTCAAAAGTTAAGAGAAATGGCACCTGAGTTAGATCCTCTACGTTTAGGAACAGGTTGGAAATTAGAAGATTTATCAAAACCACAGATTATCATTGAAAGTACATTTGGCGATAGTCATCCAGGAAGTGGTCATTTACTTGAACTTGTAGAAGAAGCCAGAAAAGGGATTCATGAAGCTGGTGGATATGGTGCCAGATATTTTACAACAGATATTTGTGATGGGGAAGCACAAGGACATGATGGGATTAATTATTCATTAGCTTCACGTGATATGATTGCGAATATGATTGAAATTCATGCCAATGCAACACCTTTTGATGGGGGTGTCTTTATTGCCAGCTGTGATAAAGGGATGCCAGCTCATTTAATGGGACTTGGACGTGTGAATATTCCATCTATTGTAGTGACAGGTGGTGTGATGGATGCTGGGCCAGATTTATTGACCCTTGAACAAATTGGTATGTATTCTGCACAATATGAGCGTGGTGAAATATCAAAAGAAAAATTTGAATTTTATAAACATCATGCCTGTCCATCATGTGGCGCATGTTCATTTATGGGAACAGCTTCAACAATGCAAATCATGGCAGAAGCATTAGGATTGACATTACCAGGAAGTGCCTTACTTCCTGCGACAAGCAAAGATTTACGTGAATTTGCTTATCGTGCTGGAAAACAGGCTGTCTGGTTAGCAAAACATGATTTAAAACCAAGAGATATTGTGACAATGAAATCTTTTGAAAATGCGATTATGGTTCATGCTGCTATTTCTGGTTCCACAAATTCATTATTACATTTACCAGCTATTGCTAAGGAATTTGGTATTGAAATTGACTCTGATACATTTGATCGTTTGCATCGAGGAGCTCATTATTTATTAGATATTCGACCTGCTGGACGTTGGCCGGCACAATTCTTCTATTATGCTGGTGGTGTACCAATGATTATGGAACAGATTAAAAGCATGTTACATCTTGATGTGATGACAGTGACTGGAAAAACATTAGGAGAAAATTTAGAAGAACTTAAACAAACAGGATATTATGAAAAATGCTTCAAGAATTTAGAAAAGTATGGTATTCAAAGAGAAGATGTCATTCGTTCCTTTGATAATGCGTTTGGTACAGATGGAAGCATTGCGATATTGAAAGGAAACTTAGCACCAGAAGGCGCTGTTGTGAAACATACAGTTGTGCCTAAAGAAATGTTTGAGGCGACTTTGATTGCTAGACCTTTTGATTGTGAAGAAGATGCTATTGCAGCTGTTTTATCACATAAGATTCAACCGGGTGATGCTGTCTTTATTCGTTATGAAGGTCCTCAAGGCAGTGGTATGCCAGAAATGTTTTATACAACAGAAGCGATTGCTTCTGATGAAAAATTAGGTGCTTCTATTGCTTTGATTACTGATGGACGTTTTTCTGGTGCTTCTAAAGGACCGGCTATTGGACACGTTTCTCCAGAGGCAGCTCAGGGAGGACCAATTGCTTTAGTTGAAGAAGGGGATTTGATTGAAATTAATATTCCTCAACGTATTTTAAGAATTTGTGGTATTCATGGACAAAAGATGAGTGAAGAAGATATTCAAAAAGTATTAGAGGAAAGAAGAAAACATTTAAAACCATTTGTTAGTAAATATCAAGATGGTGTATTGAAAATCTTCTCTGAACATGCAGTTTCAGCTATGAAGGGTGGATATATGAAGTAATGGCAACTAAGAAAGTGAAGAAGGATAAAATGGATGGATTGACAGAACGTCAAAAAAATATTATTCGTTTGCGACAAAAACTCAATGCACCAGATCCAGATGCGGTGCATGTATTTACACCTTACAAAATATTGACTTATGTCTTTGTGATTCTTTTCCCACCTTATGCTTTATATCGTATCTGGAAAAAGAATTCACCATTCAATAAACAAGAAAAATGGGTACAGACAATGGTTTGTGTGATTTATATGTTTGTTGTGATTGTTAATTTATGGGAGGTATATGGTTGATGAAAAAGTCAGAAGTATTAATGAAGTTAAGACAATGTGGGGCAGTTGCAGTGATTCGTGGTGATAGCTATGATGAAGGATTGAATATTTCTAAAGCCTGTATTCAAGGTGGTTTAAAAGCTATCGAAATGGCTTATACAAATAGTCATGCTTCACAGATTATTCAAGATTTAAAAGAACTGTATAAAGATGATTTAGATGTTTTTGTAGGAGCTGGAACAGTTTTGGATGCTCCAACAGCTAGAAGTGCAATCCTTGCTGGGGCACAATACATTGTGTCACCATCTTTTGATTATGATACGGCCATTTTATGTAATCGTTATGGTGTTCCTTATATTCCAGGTTGTATGACAATCAAAGAAATCATTACAGCTATGGAAGCAGGAAGTGAAATGATTAAACTGTTTCCAGGTAGTGCCTTTGGTCCAGGATATATAGGAGCTATCAGATCACCTTTACCACAAACATCTATTATGGTGACGGGTGGTGTCAAATTGGATAATGTTCAACAATGGTTCAATGCAGGTGTTGATGCCATTGGTGTTGGGGGAGAATTAAATAAACTTGGAGCTCAAGGTCAGTTTGATGAAGTGACAAAAATAGCCGCTCAATATGTACAGGCCGTGAAAGAGGCTAGATAATATGAATGTTTTATGTATGGGAGAAACCTTATTAAGGTATTCTACAAAAAAAGGACATCGTTTTTCAGAACTTGATTTTCAAGTCCATGTCGGGGGTAGTGAAACTAATATTGCAGTCAATTTGGCTCAATATGGTTTTCATACATCTTTATTGACCAAACTTCCTCGCCATGCTTTGGGGGAAGCTGTGATTTCTTTTTTAAAAGGTTTTGGTGTAGATACATCAAAGATTTTAAGAAATGATATGCGTATAGGAAGTTATTTTTTAGAAAATGGCAGTGGGAACCGTGCCAGTCAGGTTATTTATGATCGCTGTTATAGTGCGATGACATCTTTAACGTCAAGTGATATTGATTTGGAACAATTATTTCAAAATGTTGATGTTTTTGTTGTTTCTGGGATTACGGTTGCTTTAAATCAGACAATTCAAGATATTGTGGTGGAAATGGTCAAATATTGCCGAGGAAATAATATTCTTGTTGTGTATGATAGTAATTATCGTGCGAAACTTTGGAGTATAGAAGCGGCAGGACAAGCATTGAAGCGTATACTTCCTTATGTTGATATTTTATCAGCGGGTTATCTGGATGCTCAAAATTTACTAGGTATTTCAAGTCAGGCTGATACATTTGAACAGCGATTAGAGGATGTTTATGGACAAATGAAAGCATTGTATCCTCAATTACAATACATTGTGTCTACAAAACGTGATATTTTATCAACGAGTGTTAATGAATTAACAGGTTATTTGTATGATGGAACTTTACATATATCTAAGACTTATCATATTGATGATATTGTTGATCGTGTTGGTGGGGGAGATGCATTTATTTCAGGTGTTTTATATGGTTTATTGCAACATAAAGATTTGATGTATAGTTTGGAATTTGGATGTTGTGCATCTGTTTTAAAACATACAATACATGGTGATGCCAATCGCTTTACAGTATCTGAAATTGAAGATTATATGTCTTGTGGAACTTCAAAAATAAATAGATAGGAGGATGAAGAATGAGTTTTCCAAAAGATTTTTTATGGGGTGGTGCGATTGCTGCAAATCAGGCGGAAGGCGCTTATCTTGAAGATGGTAAAGGTTTAACAACAGTAGATATGATTCCTCATGGTGAAAAAAGAATGTATGTCAAATTGGGTGATATGTATCCTGTTGAATTTATCGAGGGAGAAAATTATCCGAGTCATGAAGCTATTGATTTCTATCATCACTATAAAGAAGATATTGCTATGTTTGCTCAAATGGGATTTAAATGTTTTAGAACATCAATTTCATGGGCAAGAATCTATCCTGATGGTGAAGGAAAAGTTAATGAAGCGGGAATTGCTTTTTATAAAAGTATGTTTGAAGAATGTCGAAAATATGGCATTGAACCTTTAGTGACACTTTGTCATTTTGATGTGCCAATGGCATTAGTCAATAAATATGGCTCTTTTAGAAGTCGTCATATGATTGATTGTTTTACACAATATGCACGTACATGTTTTGAAGCTTTTGATGGCTTAGTGAAATACTGGTTAACATTTAATGAAATCAATATCTTATTACATTCTCCTTTTTCAGGAGCAGGAATAGCATTTCAACCAGGAGAAAACCGTGAACAGGTGAAATATCAGGCAGCTCATCATGAACTTCTAGCAAGTGCTTTAGCGACAAAGATTGCTCATGAAGTGAATCCAGAAAATAAAGTCGGATGTATGTTGGCAGGTGGGCAATTCTATCCATATAGCTGTAATCCGGAAGATGTCTGGTTGGCTATGAACAAGGATCGTGAAAATCTTATGTTTATTGATGTTCAGGCAAGAGGTTATTATCCAAGCTATTCAAAACGTGTCTTTAAAGAAAAAGGGATTGTTTTGGATATTCAAGAAGGAGATTTAGATATTTTAAAACAATATCCTGTGGATTTTGTATCATTTAGTTATTATCAATCAAGATGTGCCAGCAGTGATCCTTCATTAACAGCGACTGATGGAAATGTTGTGAAATCTGTTAAAAATCCTTATTTAAAAACAAGTGACTGGGGATGGCAAATTGATCCTTTAGGTTTACGTATTACTTTAAATGCGTTATACGATCGTTATCAAAAACCATTATTTATTGTAGAAAATGGTTTAGGTGCTAAAGATGTCATTGAAGAAGATGGAACAATTCAAGATGATTATCGTATTGATTATTTAAGAGAACATATTCAAGCTATGAGTGATGCGATTGATGATGGTGTCGATTTAATGGGTTACACAACTTGGGGATGTATTGATCTTGTTTCAGCAAGTACTGGTGAAATGAGTAAACGTTATGGATTTATCTATGTAGATAAAGATGATGAAGGTCATGGAACATTAAAACGTATGAAAAAGAAATCTTTTGATTGGTATAAGAAAGTCATTGCAACAAATGGAGAAGATTTGGATTAAATTATATTGTATGAGTCAACAGAAATGTTGGCTTTTTTAATTTTCATATACAAAAGTGTACCTGTTTTGATAAACATTAAGCAGTTGGTTTTTATCATGAATTTGTGTATAATAAAATAGTGAGGTGAGGGGATATGGAAACTTTTTATAAACAGGAAGACTTGGAAGTTTTTAGAAAATGGGTTTATTATCAAGTTGTTTCTGATCCTCGTTTGACGTTAGAAAAATATGATTCCAGAACATATAAAATATATTATAAAAAAAGAGTAGCTAGATTTGTTATTTGGCCTATTGGTATTGTAGAAGAAGCTATTACTGAAGGAGAGGAATTACTTTTTTATTTACATTATCAGTTTTATAATTTTCATTATGCAACAAACCTCTTTCATCGTATGATGGATAAACTGATGGAAGATGATCAACAGAGTTATCATGTTTTATTGTGTTGTAGTGGTGGAATGACAACGGGTTATTTTGCACAAAAACTGAATAAGTATTGTCAATTAAATCATTTACCATATCATATTGATGCAACAGCTATTTATGAATTAGAAAATGTATATCAAAAATATGATTTTATTTTTATTGCACCACAATTAAGATATAAACAACATGAATTGTCTATGAAATTAAAACCGATTCCTGTTTATAATGTGGCGCCGAGTTTATTTGCGACTTATGACTGTCAGGCAATGATTGAGGAAATTGAAAAGAATATAGAGGATGGAAAAAATGAGTGAAAAAGAAAAAATGATGGCTGGTCATTTATATCAGCCTTATGATCAGGAATTATATCATGAAAGAGAAATTTGTAAACGAATGCTTTATGAATATAATCGTTATACCCCTGTACAAAAAGAAGAAAAAGATATTCTTTTAAAAAAATTGATGAATTGTAAAGGTGAATTGTGTATTGAACCACCGTTTTATTGTCAATATGGTTATCATATTACTGTAGGTGTTGATTTTTATAGTGATGTCAATTTAACGATTTTAGATCAAGGACTTGTAGAAATTGGTGATCATGTTGTTTTTGGTCCACATGTACAAATCTATACCGCATCATATCCATTTCATGAAGGGCAGAGAATGCAGGGATTAGAATATACAAGACCTGTGAAAATTTATGATCATGTCTGGATTGGTGGGAATGTTACTATTTTACCGGGTGTTAAAATTAACCAGGGGGCTATTATTGGAGCAGGTAGTGTCGTGACTCATGATATTCCTCCTTATGTTATTGCAACGGGAAATCCATGTCGAGTTCTCCGTTCTATTACCAAAGAAGATTTACATAAACAATGGTAGATTACATAATTTGAAATATCTTTTTACCCATTTTTAACATTTCATAAAAAAGGATTTGTTAAAATAATGGGGGAAGGTGAAAGAATGGATTGTTTTGGATTGATGATTCCAGGATTATTTTTGGCTATATTAGGTATGTTGAATCAATGGGAAAAGAAATAATGCCAATTGAGTTTTATGCAAAGAAAAAAGATTACAAGTTTAACCTGTAATCTTTTTTTTGGTTATTATTCTTTTGAAAGGATTGTATTTATATTATAACTACAAACATCCATCTCTCCAAATAACTTCCACCTTGCTCTTCTTCCTCACCATATCCGTATTTCTACGGACACATGTATTATAACATTACAAATGTGGATAAAGCAAGAGCTTTTTGTCTAAATATCTCTATTTATTGTGTAAATGTGAGAAATTGATTAATTCAATATGGTTTTTTTGAATAAACTCTTTGAGCTCAGGAGAAGTCAAAAGTTCAAGTTCTTTCATTCGAGGTAAGTTATAACTTGACATGTCATACAGTCTTTGGTCAAGATAAGCAGGATGACACATAAATTCAAGAGGACCTTCATGCGATTCAAAAACTTTTGTTACATATTGATAATTGGCGTCTTCGCCATACATCTTATCGTAAACAGGAATATAGGGATATGTATCTATAATCTGTTCACGTTGACGAATTGGAAGATCATATTCTTTGGCTAATCTTTTTGTGACTTCAATATGCCAAGGTAAAAGATGTACATGATGATGTGAATCAATATGTGTTGGTTTATGACCTGCCATTTCAATAAATTTTTCGATTTGAGCTTTCCACTCACGATATAATTCTTCACTATCACCATGAGGTTTTCTATCAGGGTAATCTTTAGGTCTAATAAAATTTCCATTTGCATCTGTGTAAGAATGGGCTCCTTCAATAAGCGGACGGCCAACAGTTAAGACAAGGTGAATACCAACACCTAAATCGGGAAATTTTTCAGCTTGTTTTAATGCAAAATGTGCATAAGGCATATTCGTCATACAAGTTGTTGAAGTTAAAACACCTTGACTATGAGCAACAAGTATTCCGATTGTGTTCGCTTGTGTCATACCAAAGTCATCAGCGTTAATGATCAATTGATTTATCATAAAATATCACCTCCTTTTTTGATTATACTTGAAATAGAAATCAAATGTGTATTTTTTTCATATTCTTAAAATAATTCTTTGTGTCTAAAAGAAAGTTGCTATATAATAGAAAAGAAATCGAGGTGGATGATAAGTGAATACAATCACAGGATATACAGGTTTATATGGGATTGTCGCCAATCCTATTAAACATTCATTTTCGCCAATGATGCATAATACGGCTTTTCAAAGTTTAGGTATTGATGATGTCTATCTGGCATTTGAAGTGAAAAAAGAGAATTTTTCACAATTTATGGCAAGTGTTAAAATATTACCTATCAAAGGTTTGAATGTATCAATGCCTTATAAAGTAGATATTTTGCCTTATTTAGATGAATTAACGCCTGAAGCTCAGTTATGTCATGCAGTGAATACAGTCAAAAATGTAAATGGAAAGTTGATTGGTCATATCAGTGATGGGATTGGATTTGTAAAAGCCTGTCAAGAAAAAGGATGGCATCTTTCTCAACAAAAAGTTGTGATTTTAGGAGCTGGAGGAGCCAGTCGTGCGATTGTGGTGGCTTTAGCACAATATGTGCGTGAGATTGTTATTTATAATCGTAGCCAAAAAGAATGGATTCAAGAGATGAATCAAAAATTGGCGTGTCCAATAACTTTGAAATCATTGAGTGATCAGCAAAGTTTAAAAAAGGATTTACAGGAGAGTTATTTATTGATTCAAACAACAAATGTTGGGATGGCACCTTTTGATGATGAATGTTTAATAAAAGATGAGTCATATTTGCCTGAACATTTAAAAGTGGCTGATATTATATATCATCCAAAACAAACAAAATTGTTAAAAATGGCTCAAAAAAAGGGTCTTGATTTTATGAATGGTGAAGGAATGATTCTTTATCAGGGAGCTGAGTCTTTTGCGTTTTGGACGAATCAAAAAATGCCTATAGAACAAGTGAAAAAAAGTTTAAAAATGGAGTGATAGAAATGAAAGAAATTATAGTAGCTTCTACAAATGAAGGAAAAATCAAAGAAATTAAGGCTATGTTAGAAAAAATTGGAATTGAAGTTAAATCGTTAAAAGATGTTTTTGATGAAGACATTGAAATAGAAGAAGATGGAAAAACGTTTCAAGAAAATGCTTTGATTAAAGCACAGACTATATGTGATCGTATTCATAAGCCTGTTTTGGCTGATGATTCAGGGTTGGAAGTTGATGCGTTAAATGGAGCACCTGGTATTTATTCAGCGCGATTTATGGGACGTCATACGAGTTATGATTTGAAGAACCAGCATATTATTGATATGGTGAAAGGAAAGGAAAGAGGGGCACGCTTTGTCTGTGCCATGGCTTTATGTATTCCAGATAGAGAACCTATTCTTATTGAAGAATATTTCAATGGAGAAATCTATGATCATATAGCTGGTGAAAATGGTTTTGGTTATGATCCAATCTTTTATGTGCCTGAATTGCATAAAACATCTGCCGAGTTATCCATGGAAGAAAAAAATCAATATTCACATCGTGCCAAGGCGCTACGAAAACTATATGATATTTTAAAGAATGAGGAGAATGAATAATGAATCACATTGTATTAGTGCATCCAGCTATTCCACAAAATACAGGAAATATTATGCGTACTTGTGTAGCGACACATTCTAAGCTGCACCTGATTAAACCATTAGGTTTCTCTTTGGATGATAAGCATATGAAAAGAGCTGGATTAGATTATATTAAAGATTTAGAAATGGAAATTTATGAAAACTGGGAAGATTTTGTAAGTAAGAATCAGGGAGATTATCATTTCTTTACACGTTATTCAAAGCTTTGTTATAGTGATCAAAGTTATGTTTCTGATAATGATCAATATATTATCTTTGGCCATGAACATGATGGAATCCCTCATGATATTTTAAAGAAGTATCTTGATCAATGTGTACGTATACCAATGGATTCTGGTGCCAGAAGTTTAAATTTGTCAAATTGTGTTGCAATCGGTATTTATGAAGTTTTGCGTCAACAGAATTATCCTGGTTTATCTAAAGTTGAGGTACAAAAAGGTGCAGATTTTATCTATAAAGAATAGAAAAAGTGATATTTTTTTAGCTTTATTATTAACAATTTTTATCATCACTCTTGCAATCGTCATCACGGTATTTTTTAAACCTTTGTATTATTTTGATATTGATTATTTGCATATCAGTGAAACAACAGGTTTATCTGTTGATGTGATTCGTCATAATTATGATATTTTAATTCAATATCAGAGTCTTTTTTATCAAGGGACATTGAATCTTCCGGATTTTATAATGTCTAGTAGTGGACGTATTCATTTTGAAGAAGTCAAAAGAATTTTTGAAATCATTCAAGTTACATGTTTTGTGAGTGGTTTATGTTCTTTAGTTATGGTTTATCGTCGTTTGAAACAAAAGGAATATCGTTTTTTAAGATTGACATCTTTATTTGCGGTAGGTATTCCAATAATCATTGGTTTTTTCGCAGCTATTGATTTTAATAAAGCTTTTGTGATTTTTCATCAGATTGTCTTTAGAAATGATTACTGGATTTTTAATGAAATAACGGATCCCGTTATTACCATTTTACCAGAAGCATTCTTTATGCATTGTTTCATGATGATTGTTGGACTTGTTATTGCAATGAGTGCAGGATTATATGTTTATTATTATATACAAAAGAAACGAATTTTACAGAATACATAAAAAACCTGTGGTTTGTGCCACAGGTTTATAAAATATGACGTTTTTTTAATTCTTCTCTTAAATCAGCCTGATAAGGAAGATAAAGGCCGTGGATATGCAATTCTTGAGCCATTTTCACATTAGAAAGCATATCATCAATGAAAAGTGATTCTTCAGCTTGTAAATGATATCTTTGTAATAGAAGCTGATAAATCTTTTGATCTGGTTTGACAAGTTGTTCGTTGGCAGAAATGATGCCTCCTTCAAATAATTGAAAGAATTCATATCTTTGAAACATTGTTTGAATCGCTTCTTTGTGAAAATTGGATAAAAGATATAAATGATAACCTTTTTCTTTCAATTCTTTAACAATTTCCACATTTTTTTGTAAAGGTGTCATCATATGTGTCCAGTTTTTCATGACAAAGATAATCTCATCATGGTAATGAGGGTGCTTTAAAGTTAATGATTCGATGGCATCTTGAATCATCATTGTCCCCATATCTAATTCTATCCATTCATCACT
>CALVFK010000055.1 GCA_944326805.1 uncultured Massilimicrobiota sp.
CATATTGATAAAAAAATAGGAGATCAGATAACGTTTGATAATCAACAAACATATACAATTGTAGGATTTATGAACAGTTATCAATCTCAAGATTTCATGGGAGATATCTATCAGGCATTTTCTTATATAGATTTAACTCAAGATTATACAATGTATATTAAAGATAAAGATGTTTCCAAAAATATATTTCAACATGTACAAAATTTAAAGGAAAAAATACAAAACATGGAGAGTACAACATCTTCTCAATATTATATAACATATAATTTATCTTATTTAGCTGTACAGAATATCTTTGAAGAAGGTTTAACTGCTGGATATACAGATGTATATCATATGATTTATATTATGATTGGTATTATTAGTTTTGTATCTGTTATGATTATATATCAGGCATTCCATCTATCAACAACAGATCGTATTCAATATCTTGGGATGCTTTCAAGCGTAGGTGCTACGCCTAAACAAAAGAAATGTTCTGTTTATTTTGAAGGATTCATATTATCCATTATTGCGATACCATTTGGAATTCTATGTAGTTTTATAGGATTAAATATTGCTTTTTCATTTGCTAATCAAATGAAAATTTTAAAAGATCTCAACTTATCTATTCATACGCAAATCTCACCATTATATTTATGTCTCGTTATTATAGGTTCGTTTTTGATTACTTTTATCGCATTATATATACCTGCAAGAAGAATATCAAAAATATCTGTGATGGATGCTTTAACGAAAAGTGATGAAGTTAAAGTGAAAAAGAAAAGACTTCAATTAAATCGTTTTTTATCAAAATTTTTAAATGTTTCATGGCAATTGTCTATTAAAAATTATAAAAGACAAGGAATCAAATCCAGAGTTATTATTATTTCCTTAATGTTATCAATGATTATCTTTGTTTCTATGACAAGTTTTGGTAAAAATTTTATTAATACTGTCAAAAAAGAAAGTGGTATTCATGATTATGATATTTCAGTTTCAGACGTTGAAATGAAAAATTTACAAGATGTCATTGATATTTTAAATAACAGTCAATATGATAATGACTATTATTTGAGAGGATTAGAATTTGTTGATGTAGATATCAATCCTGATTATTTAACATATGAAAGTCCAAAAACTATAGGAATTTATATTCAGTGTATAGATGATCAAAGATTTAATCAATTATGTGAGGATAATGGTATTCAGCCATCAAATGATTTAGCATTAACATATAATCAATCTTTAATCTTGGGCGAAAATGAAACAGAAATTTCGTCAGTTTATAAAAAAATGGACAGAAACTTCATTCAAGATATATATATCAGTTATCTAGATGAAAAAACTGAAAAAGAAAAGAAGATAGATATTCAAAATTTTCAAGATATTCAAATGATAGAAACATCTGATGAATATAATATAATTAATCCTTATGAATTAACTTTTATTGTTTCCACAGACTATTTTGAAAAAGAGTTTGGGTCTACGAATATAGAAATTTATATTCAGACACAACAACATGAACAATTAAATCAAGAATTAGAATCTTATGGATTAAGCAGTTACGATGAAACATCAGCTAATCAAGAAAGAATTGAGTTTATGACAATTGTAGAGATATTTGTTTATGGATTTATAACAATTTTACTTATATTTACATTATTAAATATCTTAAATATGATGAGTGCCAGCATAGAAAAAAGGAAAAAAGAATTTGCGATGTTCATGAGTATAGGCATGAGTGTCAATGATATGAAAAAAATGTTATGGAAAGAATCTTCTATTTATGGCATAAAATCATTTGTATATAGTTTACCATTCTGTATAATAATAGAATTTCTATTATATAATTTATCTTTTAACACTATACCTTTTAGACCATCATGGATAGCTTATTTGATATCATTTATAGTGATGATGATAGTGATGATCTTAACATTTAAATTAGGATTAAATCGTTTTAGAAAACAGAATATTATAGAAACATTAAAAGATGATATGTAGTCAAAAAGACTATATATCATTTTTTAGCTTATATTTAGCTTATACGAGGTTTTTATATAAAAATGATATTTATACCTTTTTTCATAAATAATGAATATAAGCCTTAAAAACTATCATTTTTGATAAATTTGTGCTATAATAGTTCAGGTTATGAAAGAATGGGTGATAAATGTATGAAAGAAGTTACAATTCATAGTGAGTATATTACTTTAGGACAATTATTAAAATTAGCTGATGCTGTGAGTAGTGGAGCTGAAGCTAAATTAGTCATTAGTGATGGACTTGTTTTTGTTAATGGTGAAGTAGAAACAAGACGTGGAAAAAAACTCTATCATCAAGATATTGTTTCTTTTAATGGAGAAGAATATCAAATAAACAATGAAAATCAATAGTATTGAATTAAAGAATTTTAGAAATTATACATATTGTTCTATTGAATTTGATCCTTTTATTAATATATTTATTGGAAAAAATGCGCAAGGAAAGACAAATTTATTGGAAGCTATTTATATTTTATCTATGTCTAAGAGTTTTAAGACAAAGGTTATAGATGAAATGATTTGTTTTGAAAAAGATTTTGCGAAAATTCATGGACAAGTTGAAAATAATCAAAAGATATTAGATTTAGAAATGATTTTATCTCAATTTGGAAAAAAAGCTTTCATTAATCATAATGAAATAAAAAAAACAAGTGATTATGTTGGATATTTAAATGTTGTTTTATTTGTTCCAGAAGATTTAATGTTAATAAAAGGAAGTCCCAAATTAAGAAGAAAACTCATTGATATGGAACTATCTAAAATTTCACCTATATATATGTATGATTTTAATAAGTATCAAAGATTATTAAAAGAAAGAAATCAATATTTAAAATTATTAAATGAAAAACATTTAAAAGCAGATGATTATTTAGAAGTTTTATCTGAACAAATGGCTCAATTACAAGTTCAAATATTAAAAAAAAGAATAGAGTTTGTTCAAATATTAAACGATATTGCTGCTAAAATGTATGATTACATTGCTTTGCATCAAGAGTCATTATCTATTCAATATAAGACACATTATAAAGATATGACTTATCAAGGAATTTTAGAAGATTATCAAAAGAATTATCAAAAAGATATTGCTTTAAAACAAACAACACATGGTATTCATAAAGATGATCTGGTGATGTCTCTAAATAAGCAGGATGCGTCGATTTATGCTTCGCAGGGACAGCAGCGTTCTATTGTTTTAGCAATTAAAATTGCTTTATTAGAATTAATAAAAAAAGAAATTGGAGAATATCCAGTTTTATTGTTAGATGATGTTTTAAGTGAATTAGATGATATAAGAAAAACAAAGTTATTGAATTTGATTGATGGAAAAGTTCAAACTTTTTTAACTTCAACAAATATTGATGGTATACACCATCAAGTGATAGAAAAGGCAAAAAAGATTTTCATTGAAAATGGAAATGTGAAAGGAGAAAGCTATGGAAGAAAATAAAGTTCAACACAGTTATGATGAATCAGATATTCAAGTCTTAGAAGGATTAGAAGCTGTTAGAAAAAGACCAGGTATGTATATTGGTTCAACATCTTCTAGAGGGTTACATCATTTAGTATGGGAAATTGTTGATAACTCTATTGATGAAGCTTTAGCTGGTTTTTGTAATGAAATTAAGGTCATTTTAGAAGAAGGCGATGTTGTCAAAGTTATTGATAATGGTCGTGGGATGCCAACTGGTGTTCATGCCAAAACTGGAAAGAGTACAGTTGAAACAATTTTAACTGTTTTACATGCTGGTGGTAAATTTGGCGGTGGGGGCTATAAAGTTTCTGGTGGTCTTCATGGTGTTGGGGCCAGTGTTGTTAATGCATTAAGTGAATGGCTGGAAGTCTATGTACATAGAGATGGTCATATTTATTATCAAAGATTTGAAAAAGGTGGAAAACCTGTTGATGATTTAAAGATTATCGGTGATTGTGAAGATACTGGAACAACAGTTGTCTTCAAAGCTGATCCTTTGATTTTTGATGAAACAACAGTATATGATTATGAAACATTAAATCAAAGAATACGTGAATTAGCTTTCTTAAATAAAGGATTGAAATTAATTTTAGAAGATCATAGACAGACACCTCATAAGAAAAATGAATATCACTATGAAGGTGGTATTAAAGAATACGTTGCTTATTTAAATCGTAATAAAACGCCTATTCATGAAGAAATTATTTATGTAGAAGATGAAATAGATGATATTAAGGTTGAAGTTGGTATGCAGTATAATGATGGATATCAACCAAATATCTATTCTTTCTGTAATAATATTAATACACATGAAGGTGGAACGCATGAAGAAGGTTTCCGTCTTGCTTTAACAAGAGTGATTAATAATTATGCAAAAAATAATAATTTCTTGAAAAAAGATGAAGAATCTTTAAGTGGTGATGATTGCCGTGAAGGGTTAACAGCGATTATTTCAGTGAAACATCCTGATCCTCAATATGAAGGACAGACAAAAACAAAGCTGGGAAATGCTGAAGTGAGAAAAATTGCAAGTAATATCATTTCAACAGCTTTAGATAAATTCTTATTAGAAAATCCAAATACGGCACAAATTATTATTAATAAAGCTATTGTTGCTTCACGTGCTAGAATGGCAGCTAAACGCGCCAGAGAAATGACAAGAAGAAAAACAGCTTTAGATAGTATTGCCTTACCTGGTAAATTGGCAGATTGTTCATCTAAAGACCCTAGTGAATGCGAAGTTTTCATAGTCGAAGGGGATTCTGCCGGTGGTAGTGCCAAGATGGGAAGAGATAGACGTACTCAAGCTATTTTACCTTTACGTGGTAAGATTTTAAATGTTGAAAAATCAAGATTGGATAGAATTTTAGGAAATGCTGAAATTCGTTCTATGATTACAGCTTTTGGTACTGGTATTGGGGAAGAATTTGATATTAGTAAATTGAGATATCATAAAATTGTCATCATGACCGATGCCGATGTTGATGGTGGACATATCCGTATTTTGATGTTGACATTCTTATATCGTTTCTTAAAACCATTGATTGAAGAAGGATTTGTTTATGCTGCACAGCCACCATTATATTTATTGAAACATGGAAAAGAAGAATATTATTTATATTCTGATTATGAATTGGAAAAGAAAAAAGAAGAACTTGGAGAAAATGCCAAAATTTCTATTCAGCGTTATAAAGGTTTAGGAGAAATGAATGCTGAACAGTTATGGGATACAACAATGAATCCAGAACATCGTGTGTTATGGCAAATTGATTTAGATGATGCTATGCAGGCAGATGCAATGTTTGATATGCTGATGGGTGAAAAGGTTGAACCTAGGCGTGAATTTATTCAAGAAAATGCACAAATGGCAGAATTAGACTTATAGTAAAGGAGATAAAAAATGGAAGAACGTGGAATTAAGAAAAGATCATTAACAAAAGAAATGAAACAATCCTTTATCAATTATGCCATGTCAGTTATTGTTCAAAGAGCTTTACCAGATGTAAGAGATGGTTTAAAGCCTGTTCAACGAAGAATTGTGCATGGAATGAATGAACTAGGATGTTATAGTGATAAACCATATAAGAAATCAGCACGTATTGTTGGGGAAGTTATGGGGAAATATCATCCTCATGGTGACTCATCAATCTATGAAGCTTTAGTTCGTATGGCACAAGATTTTAGTTATCGTTATATGTTAGTAGATGGTCATGGAAACTTTGGATCTATTGATGGTGATGGAGCAGCCGCTCAACGTTATACAGAAGCCAGAATGTCTAAGATTTCTATGGAAATGGTAAGAGATATTAATAAAGATACAGTTAATTTTATTCCTAACTATGATGGTGAAGAATCAGAACCTGAAGTCATGCCATCACGTTTCCCTAACTTATTAGTCAATGGGACAACAGGGATTGCAGTTGGTATGGCTACAAATATTCCACCTCATAATTTAGGGGAAGTCATTGATGCGATATTAGCTGTTTCACATAATCCAGATATTTCTATTCTAGAATTAATGGAAAATTATATTCAAGGACCTGATTTTCCAACAGGAGCTTATATTTTAGGAAAATCAGCGATTAAAAAAGCTTATGAAACAGGTAATGGCTTAATTGTCATGAGAGCCAAAACAGATATTATTGATATTCATGGTGGTAAAAAAGCTATTGTTGTGACTGAAATACCATATATGGTCAATAAAGCACGTTTAATTGAAAAAATGGCTGAACACGTCAAAGAAAAACGTATTGAAGGTATTACAGAAATCCGTGATGAATCAAACCGTGAAGGTATTCGTATTATGATTGAACTTCGTAAAGATGTTCAACCAGAAGTCATTTTGAATCAGTTATTTAAATTAACAGCTTTACAGACAACATTTGGTGTTAACTCTATTGCTTTGGTTAATAATCAACCTCAAACTTTAAATTTAAAACAAATGATCACTTACTATCTTGATCATCAAGAGGAAGTTATTAGAAGAAGAACAGCTTTTGATTTAAAGAAAGCAGAAGATCGTGCTCATATTTTAGATGGTTTAAAAAGAGCATTAGATCAGATTGACGCGATTATTGAACTTATTCGAACATCACGAACAACAGAAATTATTCAACAAAGATTAATGGATGAATTTGATATGTCTGATCGACAAGCCAAAGCAATCAGAGAAATGCAATTACAAAGATTAGCTGGTTTGGAAAGAGAAAAGATTGAAAATGAATTGAATCAGTTATTAGAATTGATTGCCGATTTAAAAGATATTCTTGCAAATAGAGAAAGAATATTGGAAATTATTGAAAAAGAATTATTAGAAATTAAAGCTAAATTTGCTGATAAGAGAAGAACTGAAATTATTCAAGGAACATTTGATTTAGAAGATGAAGATTTAATTCCTGTTGAAGATGTTATTATTTCTTTAACTTCTAATGGATATGTCAAACGTATGCCAGTTGATACTTATAAAACACAAAATAGAGGTGGTCGAGGTATCAAAGGTATGGGTACAAATGAAGATGATATTGTTGATGCATTAATTCATATGAGTACTCATGATGATTTATTATTCTTTACAAACTTTGGTAAAGTTTATCGTTTGAAAGGATATAATATTCCTGAATTTGGTAGAACAGCGAAAGGATTACCAGTTGTCAATTTATTAAATCTTGATAAAGATGAAAGTGTTAAATCTATGATTTCTATACATAAAGATGATATTGATGAAGATAAGAATCTCTATTTGTTCTTTGTGACATTGAATGGTTTAGTTAAGAAGACTTCTATTGAAGAATTTAAAAATATTAGACAATCTGGTAAGATTGCAATTAATTTAAAAGATGAAGATCAGTTGGTTGCTGTGAAACTAACAAAAGAAAATGAAGAAATATTAGTTGCTGCTTCTAATGGTAAATTAATTAGATTTAATGAAAATGATGTTCGTCCAATGGGTAGAACAGCATCTGGTGTTAAAGGTATTAATGTTGATGGTAGTCATGTTGTTGGTATGACAACAAATGGAGAAGGGCAATATATTATGGCTATTAGTGAAAATGGTTATGGTAAGATGTCACCAATTGAAGATTACCGTGAATCACATCGTGGTGGTAAAGGTGTAAAAACTATCAATACAACTGAAAAAACTGGACAACTTGTTGCTTTAAGAGCTGTTAATGGTGATGAAGATTTATTAATCATGACAAGTGAAGGTATCATGATTAGACTTCCTATGGAACAAGTGAAACTTGCTGGAAGAAATACTCAAGGTGTAAGATTAATTAAAGTTGCTGAAGGATCAATTGTTTCAAGTGTAGAAGTTGTTGATAAATCTGAAGAAGAAACTGAAGATAATGAAGATTGATACACTAATTTATAAAAAAGATTTCTAGAAATAGAAATCTTTTTTTAACAAATTGAATATTATAAGTACTAAATATTTTAATTTTAGAGTTGTAAAAATTGTTTAGACATACCTCTTATTTATTATTGAATTGGAAATGACTTATAATTCTGAATTGCTTCTTTAAATTTATCTAAAAAAGCATCTTCACCAAAAGTATTGATTTTAAAGAACATAGCCTGACTTCCTCCAGAACTAATAGCAGTCACATGGAGATTATTTTGATATTCTGTTATCGTAATAGATAGACTTAATCTATTCTTTCCTGTATAACTATATCTTTCAAATATTAATATACCGACATGAACATCATGAACATTATAATAATGTTCATCTTCAATCGAGGCTGAAAAACTTGATTCTATTAATTCTTTTTTTAAAAATTGACAAAAATGATCAAAAGATCCATGAAGTTCACAAGAATACTTAGCCATAAAATGAATCCTCCTTATACATTTTCATTATAACATCATTTCAACAATATTTGACAAATAGTTCTATCTTTTTTAAAATAGTACCAAGCAGGTGAAAGAATGAAAAAAATACAAATAAGTCAAACATTAAAAAATATGATTGTGATTATTATAATTGCAGTTGTTTTCTTTTTCGTTGGTAAAATTTGGCCAAGTGGAGAGGAACCAACTGCTATAACAAGTGATTTATTATCACAACAGATTCAAAGTATTAGTGAGTTAGCAAGTGTAGAATATAACTATACAAATATGGGAAAATTTGAAAATCAGGCAACCTTTTATGGATGGAAGGTTCCATTTACAACAAAGAGCTTTATTTTATCTTATGATGGAAAAATAAAAGCTGGAATAGATATGAGTTTAGTAGAAGTTCATATGAGTGGAAAGAATATCAATATTAGTATTCCTGAAACTAAAATTCTTTCTCATGAGATAGATGAAAAAAGTATTGAAGTTTTTGATGAAACAAAGAATATTTTTAATCAAATTAGTATTACTGATTATAATCAGTTTGCGATAGATCAAAAAGAAAGTATGGAAAACAAAGCAAAAGAGAAAGGATTATTAGAAGAAGCACAGAATAAAGCCCAAGAAACGATTAAGACTTTTGTTGAATCTATGTGTTCTTCAGATGATGAATATAAAATTGAAATAAAGATGGCAGAATCTTAAGATGTTCTGCTTTTTTTGTTGAAATATACAGAGTTTATAGTATAATGTTAGAAGTTTGGAGATAAGTGGGAGGTTATATATGAAATCAACACAAAGTGGTAAAAAACTAGCAAAGAAAATGATTATTGCTTTAATTTGTGGTTTGGTTGCTGGATTAGGTTGTATCTTATTAAGAGAAAACTTATTAGCAAGTGGGCAAGAATCTTTATGGAATACTATTAATAATGTATTATTCCAAGATATTACTGCTGAAGGAGCTAATAACGCAATCGGAATATTTTACATTGTAGGTCAACTCTTTGTTAATGCATTACAGTTAATTATTATACCTATGGTTTTTGTTTCTATTATATTAGCTATATGTGTTATTACTGATACAAAGAAATTAGGAAGAATTTCATCTAAAACAATAGGAACATTCCTTATAACAACAGTATGTGCTTTAATATGGGCTGGTATTATTGGTTCTATTGTTTACAAATTAGGAGCCTTTAATGCTGTTCATGCTGATAATCTCGTGATACAGGAAGGAACTGTTGGATCTAATCCATTAAATATCATTGTTTCAGTCATTCCTAATAATTTAATTAATGCTTTTACAAATAATGGGAATGTTTTAGCAGTTGTTTTCTTAGCAGTTGCAATAGGTTTAGCAATGAATCAATTAAAAGATAAAACAAAAACATTAAAGAAACTATTAATTGAATGTAGTGATATTATTTCTGTATGTTTATCATTTGTTATTACAAAATGTGCACCTTATGCCATCTTTTGTTTATTAACAAGAACATTTGCTATTTATGGAATAGATTATTTATTACCTGCATTAGCGTATGTATTAACAGTTATTTTTGCTTTAATTGTTTATTTATTTATAGCTTATCCTATTTATTTAATGGTTATGGGAAAAATGAATCCAAAACCATTTATGAGAAAAATACCTAAAGTTGCATTGTTTGGTTTTTCAACTTCATCAAGTGCTGCTACATTACCTATCAATAAAGAAACAACAGTTAATGAATTAGGTGTCAGTGAAGAAATTGCTTCATTTGTTCTTCCTTTAGGAATGACAGTTAATATGGATGGTACAGCTATTATGCAAGTTATTGCCGCTATATTTATTGCAGCAAGTTCTGGATATGATGTTACAATTACATCTATGGCTGTCATTGCTTTTCTTGCTTTAATTGCTTCAGTTGGAACACCTGCAGCACCTGGAGCAGGAGCAGTTATTTTATTTACTATCTTAACAGGTATGGGATATACAAATGATGGTGCATTACTTGCTTACTCTTTAATTTTAGCAATCAACAGACCAATTGAAATGCTTGTTACATCTTTAAATGTTGTTGGTGATTCAGCAACTTCTGTTATTGTTGGTAAAAAAGAAAATATGTTAGATGAAGATATTTATCATAGTTAAGTAGACTCAAATTGAGTTTACTTTTTTAATTATTAAATTTGCTTAAAGTAAATATTAAAAATAAATCTAAACTCTCTAGATAATATAGAACCTCATTTTTAATATTGATATAATGCATATGGAACAGTAATAACGGTAGGTGGTTATGCCTTAGTCGTGGGACGAAGGCACGTGATCCTTCGTTGACATAGATATCCATTCAATAGATGGAAATATGAAAAACGGAGGTGATACACATGACATCTTATGAGATGGTCATGATAATGTTAGGAATACTAACATTTATTGTGACTTTAATAAGTTTGATTGTGAAATTGCTTCTTATCATTATCGATAAGGATA
>CALVFK010000056.1 GCA_944326805.1 uncultured Massilimicrobiota sp.
TAAACACTGGTTGAATCTTTAAAATATGTCCCATAATCATCTTCCTTTCCAATATATTTTAAGAATTCTTCAATTTGATTTTCATGAAAAAGCATAATACCATGTTCTTGACACATCTTTGCAAAAACACCTTGACCCTCGATTAATCGATGTTGAAAAGTCCCATCGTAAATACCATCACATCCACAACTTGGACTTCTATATTTCAATAAAGCCACTTGAATATCGTTTTTTATAAAAATATCCAAAGCTTTTTTAGCTCCTGATAAATACTCTTGAGTAACATCTTGATGCTGTTTTGTTTCTACAATCAGAGGATTGATTGACTGAATCTCAGCAGGATCACGCGGAATAGGAAGTCCACCTAAAACTTCTGGACAGACGGGTATAACCTGATGTTTTGCATTCATTTTGATAATGACTTCCACGGGATGACTTTTCCCGTTATATGTACAACAAACACCTAACAGGCACTGACTGACACCTATTTTCATCTTTGAATAATCTCCATAATTTGAGCTGGCTTATCAACAATATCATCAGCTCCAGCATCATTGAGTTCCTGGTACCCTCGAAATCCCCATGTGACACCAATCGAATCTATTTCTGCATTGTAGCCTGTATCAATATCGACTTGACTATCTCCAATAAATAAACAATCCTTTTTATCCAATTTCATAGCCATTAAGGCCAAATAAGTAGATTGTGGATCAGGTTTTATCGGATAAAGATCTTGCTGACCATAAACAGCTACAAAAGTGTCTGGAAATAGAGTTTCTACAATCTTAACAGCTAACGCCTGCGGTTTATTTGTCACTACCGCCATTTTCATTCCTTTTTCTTTCAGATTATCAATTAAATCTTCTATCCCTGGATAAGGTAATGTATGATCCAGACAATGCTGACGATAAATCAATTGAAAATCATTTAGACATTCTTCCAATAAATCTAAATGTTCTGGTCCCAACGCTCTTTCCATCAATTTTTTTACACCATTACCTACAAATAAACGATATTGCGAAATATCATATGTTGGTAAATGATGTCGTTTCAAGACTTCATTTGTTGATATAGCTAAATCTTCTATTGAATTGACTAAAGTTCCATCTAAATCAAATATACATCCTTTTTTCATAGAAACCTCCTTTGATATTATAACAGTATTGAAAAAATAATGAAAGATGTTATAATAATTTTATATTAAATGAGGTGAATTTATGCAAAATAATCAATCAAGAAAATATACTGATATTTTTACTTTCTTTGGATATATAATAGGTTTTTTATGTATTCTCTGGTATTTTATAATGGGAGGCACTCCTTTTCTTCCAATGATTGGTGTCATTATTATTTTTATTGGCCGCTTTGTTGGATATGGTATTGATCGTATTATTGATTTAAAGCAAGAAAAATAAGTGATAGATTCTATTGAACCTATCACTTTTATTTATGATTCACTTTTCTTTTCATAAAGATTATAACTATAATAACACCACTTATCATAATGACAATTATTCCATAATAAGCCACTCTTTCTAACATTGTAGAAGATAAACGATCAGTTAAAATCATATCATATGAATAAAGACATTGATTATGATCATAAACTGAAAGTGTTCCAATCTGTTCCCCTTCTTCCATTGGCGCAATTAAATAGCCATCTGTATCTATTTGAACTTCTAAATCATTTTTAGAAAGATTTTTGGGGACAATCAAAGAAATTGTTTGAGGAACCTTATAAGAATAACGGAATTGAAAAGATTGTAAAAGCCAGTAATCAGCAATATCTTCATCTTTTTTATAGAGAATGACTTCATGATAATGATCATGCAAATATTGGCATACGCTAATAGCATCACGTACATGATTTTGACTGTACTGTCCTTTAGCATAGGCTGTCACTAAAATAAATTGATGTCCTTCTAATGTCATTGTACTCGCTAAGGTTAATTGAGCTTCATCAGTAAAACCACTTTTAGCACCATCAATTTGTGAAATATCTAAGTTATAGGCATTTTTCCCTCTTTGCAAAGAAGAAGCCCAAGTATGATTTTTCATAGAACTTGTATATATACGTGCGTTAAAAACTTCTTCAAAAAGCGGGTTTTGTAAGGCATGATGTAAAATCATAGCCATATCATAAGGCGTTGTATAGTGCTGATTATCATGCAAACCCGTTACATTTGTAAAATGAGAATGTTGAAGCTGTAATTGCTCAACCAATTGATTCATGGCTGATACAAGTCCTTCTGTCGAACCATAAGTCAGACGAGATAAAGCATTACAGGCATCAGCGCCTGATGGTAATAAGGCCCCATACAACAAATCTTCATATGTGACCATTTCTCCAGCATAAAACCCTGCCACAGAAGCTCCTGCTTCATATAAGCCTTTTAAATCATCATCAGTCACACGTACTTTTTCATGAATATCTTGAATCTTATCTAAAGCCAAACTGACTGTTAAAACTTTTGTCATACTGGCTGGATAGATTTTTTCTTGACTACCTTGATCCAAATAAACCATACTGGTTTGTTGATCATATAAATAAGCATATTGTGAATGCAATGTAACTTGAAATGCATCACTAGCAGATACAGGAATAATCTGTAGACAAAGAATAAACGTTATCAAGATGGCTATGACTTTTTTCATTGGGTTGCTCCTTTCTTTAGAAAAGATAACTTCGTTTCTGAAATGATAACTGCAATAAAGATTAAAACAAATCCTAACAAGACTTTTAATGTTAAAACTTCACCATAGAATGCTATTGAAAACGCGACTCCAAATACTGATTCTAAAGAAAGAATTAAAGAAGCTCGACATTCACTTGTATATTTTTGACCCGTTGTCTGACAAAACATTGTCAGTGCTGTCGCAAAAATAACAAGATAAAGAATCTGTAAATAGATTGATGATTGAATTTGAGTCATGATGGATAAATCTTCTGTCACTAACGCCAATATCAAAGCCACCAGAGCCCCACCTATAAATTGAAGTGAAGTAAAAGCACCACCGTCAATGCCTTGAGAATATTTTTTAATCAAGAGAATATGACCAGCATATAAAAAACCGCCACATAGTGTTAAAAAATCTCCAATATTCATTGTTAAATTTCCATCTAGAGATACGCAGCCAATCCCTAATATACAGATAAATGCAGCAATAAAATGATAAATATCTGGTCTTTTATGATAAAATAACCATACGAGAAATGGCACAATAGCACAATAAACAGCTGTTAAAAATGCGTTTTTTCCCGGTGTTGTATAATTCAATCCCCATGTCTGTACATAATAAGCACCAAACAGACAACTTCCGGTTATAAGCCCTCCTTTAATTTGCTGAAAATTCAATATTTTTATTTTATTGAAAAAAAGAAGTGATAATAAAAGAGCTGCTAAAGAAAATCTCAAAAAAAGTAAAACAGCCGGAGTTAAAAAATCAACTGCACTTTTCATAACGATAAATGAACTCCCCCAAATCAAAGCAGCTAAAAACAATAATAAGCTTCCTTCTATATCTTTTTTCATTTCAATCCCCTTTCAAAAAGAAATGGTACGAAGCGTACCATTCTTTATTTATCATTAATCACATCATGGCAGCGATGACACAATTCGCCTTCCATTTCAGATTCATCATAATAGTTCCAACATCTAGGACATTGAACACCATTGAATTTTTCACTATGAATATAAGCTGTTTCATATTCTTCAAGATTTGTAGAATCATTCACAAGCTCAACTTTTGCCACAATAAACAATTGTTTTAAGACATCCTTTAAGATTGACATATTTTGATATGTTTCTTTTAAGCAAAGAGTCACTTTCGCTTCCATATTTGATTTAATGACTTTTTCATTTCTTAATTCTTCTAATGATTTTAAGACATCTTTTCTTAATAATAAGAAATGACGATAGAAATCTTTAATTTCAGCTTCATGATCAATTGTTAGTAATTCTGGTTTAGCTTCTAAGAAGATTGATTCAGCTTTATCATCATCACAGTGGAAATGATCATGTAATTCTTCACATGTAAAGACAAGAATTGGTGATAATAATTTCATCATTGTTTTGGCATAATGATAAAGAACTGTCTGAACTTGTCTTCTTCTTAGGCTATCAGCTTTTTCAATATAAAGAATATCTTTTGTAAAGTCCATATAGAAGGCACTTAATGTATTTGTAAAGCAATTTAAAATCAATTGGTTCGCTTCAGAAAAATCATAACGATCCATTGCATCCATATATGCTCTCATTAAATCATTAAGTTCTACAAGCATATATTGATCAACACCTTCAAGTTTTGAAACTTCAACAAGATCCTTTGCTTTAAAATCAGCTAAATTTCCTAAAACAAAACGCATTGTATTTCTAATCTTACGATAGTTTTCAGCAATTTGTTTCATAATTTCATCAGAAATACGAACATCTGACTGATAAGCAACTGAAGTTGCCCAAAGTCTTAAGATATCTGCTCCATATTGATTGACAAGTTTAATAGGATCAACTGTATTTCCTAATGATTTAGACATCTTGTTACCCTTACCATCTAATACAAAACCATGTGATAAAACTGTTTTATATGGAGCTTTATCATAAACAGCTGTTCCAATAATGAGTGATGAATTAAACCATCCACGGTATTGGTCACTACCTTCAAAATATAAATCAACTGGATAACGATATCCTCTTTCTTTCATACATCCTGTATGAGATGATCCAGAGTCAAACCACACATCCATAATATCTTTTTCTTTTTTAAAGATACCATTTGGTGAATGTTCATTCGTATATCCTTCAGGTAATAAGAATTTTTCATCTTTTTCAAACCAGATATTAGAACCATACTGTCTAAACAAATCAGAAATATGTTTAAAAACGTCTTCTTCCATGATTGGTGTTCCATCTTCACAATAAATAATTGGAATTGGGACACCCCAGCTTCTTTGACGAGAAATACACCAGTCACCACGATCTTTAATCATATTATAAATTCTAATATGACCCCATTCATTGAGCCATTCCACATGATCAATTTCATCTAATAATTTTTCTCTGATTTTATCAATTGAACAGAACCATTGATCAGTTGCTCTAAAGATAATTGGTTTTTTTGTACGCCAGTCATGAGGATAACTATGTGTAATGAATTCAAGTTTCAATAAAACTCCTAATTCATCAAGTTTTAAAGTCACTGTTTTATTCGCATCATCAACATATTGACCTGCTAACCATTCACCACAGTCTTCCATCATGCAACCATGTTCATCTACATTACAATAAATATCTAAACCATATTTTTGACCAACGATAAAGTCATCCATACCAAATCCAGGTGCTGTATGAACACATCCTGTTCCTGCTTCAGCCGTAACGTGATCACCTAGAATAACTAATGATTCACGATCATATAATGGGTGCTGACAAGTAATCATTTCTAATTCCTGTCCCTTAAATGTCTTTAAAATCTGTTTTTCTTTTAATTCGAATTTTTCCCATAATGAATCAACTAACTCTTCTAAAACAATTAATTTTCCTTTTTCACTTTGAACAAGTGCATATGTATAATCCGCATTTAAACAAATCGCAAGATTGGCAGGAATTGTCCAAGGTGTTGTTGTCCAAATCACAAAACTTGTATCCGTATCTAAGATTCCTTTTCCATCTTTAACTTGGAATTTTACAAAAATAGTTGGACTTTTCACATCATGATATTCAACTTCCGCTTCAGCCAAAGCAGATTCACTTGATGGTGACCAATATACTGGTTTTAACCCTTTATAGATCAAACCATCCATTGCCATTTTTGCAAAAACATCAATCTGATTAGCTTCAAATTCTGGTAATAATGTTAAATAAGGATGATCATAATCAGCAAAAGTTCCTACTCTAATACATTGTTCTTTTTGAATTTCAACTTGTTTTAAAGCATATTCATAACATTTTTTTCTAAATTCAGCTGTACTTAATTCTTTACGATTGACACCTAATTTTTGAATTGCATTTTCAATTGGTAAACCATGTGTATCCCATCCTGGAATATATGGTGTATACAATCCTAACATGTTTTTATAACGACAAATGACATCTTTGATAATTTTATTTAACATATGTCCTGTATGCATATTTCCATTAGCATATGGAGGACCATCATGAAAAACAAAATCATCATGTCCTTCATTTTGTTTAATCACTTTTTCATACATTTTGTTTTCTTGCCATCTTTGAACATAACCCGGTTCTTTTTTGGGAAGATTTCCACGCATTTCAAAATCTGTTTTAGGCATTAATAATGTGTCTTTATAATTCATTTTATTCCTTCCTTTCTCAAATAAAAAAACGTCCTGTTAAAGGACGTGATGACGCGGTACCACCTTTATTCATATCTTAAAGATATGCTCTTAATATCTTAACGCGATGAACGTCTTATCTTACTTCATTTCAGATAAGCTACTCTCAGGCTGATTCATTATAAGTTCCCCTTATTTGCTTTTCACCAACTGCAAACTCTCTGTAAGTTTTCCTTATAAACTGTCCTTGTCATTGTATTTGTTTTCTTGTTCTTCTTTAATTAAACTGAAAATTTCTGATTTGTCAATAGTTTCTAACATTTCTTTACTCATTTTCACAACATTTGCTCTAAAATCAATGGCTTCTTGTTTAAATGTATCCATATCCTTAGACAAACCACGGACATATTCCATTGATTCTTTTAGAATCATATTGGCATTTCTTTTCGCTTTCTCAATCAGTTCACTAGCCTCTTTTAAAGCTAATCTGGCGATTTCTTCATTTGTCTTTTCATGAACCGATATTTTTTTTGTAAGTAAAGTGTTTTGTTCTTTTAAATCAGTCATTTCTTCTTCCATAGACTGAATCACTTCTTTTTGTTTTTCAATTTCCTGTTTTAATTCCTGAATACGATTATTGACCTCAGCAATATTATAACCACGAAATTGTTTATCAAATTGTTCCAATCCTTCCACCTCACTTATAAAAGTATCCACTTACAACATAATTTCCCTGTCTTGTTTGCTTGTTTTCATCCACAATTTTAACACGACCATGATGTTTAAAAGATACCATATCACTATTATGACACAAATAACTCACTTCTTCAACAATTTTATAATTGACTTTAACATGTCCACTACGAATCGCCTCGCTAGCCAATTGACGAGAAACCTTAAACATCGCAGACACCACTTTATCTAAACGCATGCTCGATAAAATAAAAGATCGTGATATATAATCATGAATAATTTCAATATCTTCATGACATTCCTGTAAACGTACTTTCGCTTTTTTTATCTGTTTCAATGTTTGAACAATATAGGGATAAGTCTGTTTTGTACATGCAAAAAAGCAACGCTGACCATCATCTATATCGCCAATACACTCGCGTTTAATTCCCAAATTCATTAATGCCCCTAATATGTCTTTATGATATATTTTTCCAAACTGCTGATGATAAAGAATTTCTACTAGCTGGATTTCAAAATCATCTTTATTAATGATGTAATAATCAGGACAGATAATCATACGCTGATTTTCAGCATTGATAAAACCACCAAAGCTTTCTATTTTTAATTCTTTACCAATAACACTTTTAACAATTTCTCTTTCATGTGGATTATAGAAAGGTGTTAAAATCATACGTTGATGTTGTAAAGCTTGAAATTGATAATCTAAAATTTTCTTAACAAAAACTTCGTCGCCTTTAAAATGTTCTAACATCAATCAAAAAGAAAGTATTAGTAAGCAAGGCTCACTAATACTTGTTTATTCTTCTTTTTCAGACTCATCCATTGTAATATTGCCAGATACGCCAATATTTTTAGGAGTACATAAGAAAATTTTAGGACCAATTTGTTGAATATCACCTTCAATAGCAAAAATAACACCACTTAAGAAATCAATAACACGTTTTGATTGTTCTTTCTGTAAACGATGTAAATTCACAACTGCCGCTCTTTTTTGTTTTAAATACGTAGCAATTTCTTGTGTTTCTTTATATGCACGTGGTTCAAACAAGATTAAATGACTATCTTTATTTGCACTTAATGCTTTCATAGCATCAGTTGTTTTTGTAGATTTTGCTTTTTCAAATAAACTTGTTGATTTTACACTTTCTTCTTCAGTATCTATTTCTTCATTTTCATAAACGTCATCATCATCTTCTTCAAAAAACCATTTTTTTACTTTTTCTCCGTATCCCATGAGGTAACCTCCTTAAAATCTTTATATAATTATACCATATAATGTGCATGAAAAAAAGAGGAAAATACGGGAAATATCACCTTCTTCATACCATTTATTGACATTCAACATGTACCAAAATAACATCTTCACCAATGGTAATAATATGTTGAATAGGTATAATCAAAGCTGGTGGTCCTTTAAAAAAACATATGAATTTAAACGCTGAAAAACGTTCAACAATTAAAGCCTGTATACATTGACAGCAAGGATCAATTTCCAAATCAACAACATAACCAATCTTACAACCTGATGAAGCATCAATGACATCTTTGCTCTGTAAAGTTAAAAAACGCATTTTATCACCACTTTAATATATGCTTTTATCCTATCATATATTTCTTTAAATGTGATAAAGCCTGTTTTTCTATGCGTGAAACTTGCGCTTGTGAAATCATTAAATCTTTCGCAATCTCACTTTGTGTAAAGCCCTCAAAATAGCGTTCTTTGATAATATGCAATTCTTTTTGATCCAGGCAATGCATTGCTTTTTGTAAATCTATTGTTCTTTGTATCTCATCTATTGCATTATGGCGATCAGGAATTTGACTTTCTAGATCTATAGGGCCATTTCCATCATTTTGAACTTCTTGTGATAAAGAAGATACATTTTGTGTAGAAGATAAAGCTTCAACAAGTACATATTCATTGATTTTCAATTGACAAGACAATTCTTGAAATGATGCTTCACGATGATGCTTTTTCATATAATCTTCATTGATTACCAATGCTTTGTAGGCAATATCACGTAAAGAACGTGGAATATGCATCGGTGAGCTTTCTCGTAAATAACGTTTTATCTCACCCAATATCAAAGGAACAGCATAAGTTGAAAAACGTACTTCTAAAGACGTATCAAAATGATCAATCGCTTTGATCAAACCAATCACACCTACTTGAAATAAATCATCTAAATGATTCACACGCTGTTGATATTTTTGAACAAGCGATAAAACCAGTTTTAAGTTAGAAAGAACTAGTTTTTCCTTGATTTTTAAATCATGATTTTGTTGGTATAATTGTAATAATTCTATTGTTTGTTGATGAGATAATTTTTCATAATTTTCAATATTTGTTCCATTCAGTTCTACTTTATATTTTGACATGGATTCAACTCCTCATAACAGAGTTTTTCCATTTTATTTGACATTATTCATCATCTTTCAATTTATTTCTTAATTTTTTTATAATTTTTTTCTCCAACCTTGAAATATATGATTGAGAAATCCCTAATATTTCAGCCACATCTTTTTGTGTTAATTCTTCATATCCTCTTAAACCATATCTCATCATTAAAATTTGTTGTTCTCGAGGATTCAAATAATGTAAAGCATGATAAAATTTTTCCTTTTGATCATTATGTTCTATTTCATCTTGTACAATATCTTTATCTGTACCAATAATGTCTGATAATAAAAGTTCATTTCCATCATAATCAACATTTAATGGTTCATCTAAAGATATTTCTTGTCTTAATTTATTATTCTTTCTTAAAAACATAAGAATTTCGTTTTCTATACAACGTGAAGCATATGTCGCCAGTTTAATATTTTTATCCATATTAAAAGTATTCACTGCTTTCACTAATCCAATCGTACCAATACTGATCAAATCTTCAATATTTCCATTTTGCATAGAATCATACTTTTTAGCCACATAAACAACTAACCTTAAGTTATGTTCAATCAATAAATCTTTAGCATGTTCATCACCATTTTGTAATTTCAATAAAGCCTCCTTTTCTTCTTTGCCTTTTAAAGGTGCTTTTAAAACATCATGTCTGCCAATATAGAAAAGTGATTGTCTTTTTAATAGCCATTCCTTCAATAATAATAAAATCATAATAACCCTCCCATTAACTGTTGATTTAAAATGCAATCATATTGATTCGATGATATAATTCCGGCATAAACATCATGTAATGTTTGATGATGAATTGTAATATCAGGCAATAAAATTAAATCAATTTTTTCCTGCTGACTTGCGGTTTCTATCCAAATATTATCAATAACTGCATAATCACTGGCAAATCTTTGATTAATAAAAATAACTGGATAACCATGATATGTGACCTGATTACCATTATCAATAAAACCATAACATTGATGTCCTTGAAAGCAGACTTTAACCATTTGTTGATGAATACGTTGACGAGATAAATATATATAAAAATAACTGATAATAATCACTATCAAAGCAATGACAAACAAATATGAAAATTGACATTTTTCAATAAGAAGAACACCTTGAAATATAATAGATGATGGTAAAAGCCATTGAGTAAATGAAAGAATAGAGAAATAGATAAATAAATAGACTGGATAATAAATATAAATCAATCGTCTAAAATAAAAAAATGTTAATATAAAATTATAAACTAATAAAAAGCCTATAAATAAATCTAAAAATAAAAAAACAATTGAAATATT
>CALVFK010000057.1 GCA_944326805.1 uncultured Massilimicrobiota sp.
CTCATTTTTTGCAAGGGGCAAGTTATATAATTTGATTATACCTGTTCATTAGAGAAATGTCACGAAAAAAGGAACATCATTATTGATGCTCCTTAAACATGATGATATGCTTTTTGTCTTTTTATTTTTAATACATGTTCTTCATTAGGAAAATGAACTGGATTCATATGTGTCTGTTGATAGATTACTAACAAGTCTTTAACATCCTGATAAATTTCTTCAATTTCCATATTCCCATACATTCTTGGTGGTAATACATATATAGGAATTTGAACATGATGATTTTCAATAAATGATTTGATATACATATTCAAATGAGGACAACAAACAATGATATCAAAATCATTCATCTTTTCATAAGCAATTGAAAATGGTGAAAACTCAATCATTAACTCCTGATCCAAATGTTTATCTACAATTTCTTTTTTCATTCTTTCAGCGACATAGCTAGATGAAAAACCTCCACCACAACATAATAAAATTTTAATCATGATTGCCTCTGCATTTATCAACAAATATTTTTATTTTTTCAGTAGCAACCTTCAATTCCTCTAAACTATAAGCATACGAAACTCGAATAAATCCTTCTCCAGCTGGGCCAAAAGCTGTTCCCGGTACACAGGCAACTTTTTGATCTTCCAATAGTTTTTCACAGAACTCATCAGAAGTCAAACCTGTTGAACGAATACATGGGAAAACATAAAAAGCCCCTTGTGGCTTAAATGTTTCTAAGCCCATATCATTAAATGTTTTGACTAAGAAATTACGTCTGGCTTTATAAGAATCACGCATTTTTAAAACTTCATCATAACAATGTCTTAATCCTTCAATTGCACCATATTGGGCTGATGAAGGTGCTGACATAATAATATATTGATGAATTTTGTTCATCGCTTTCGTTAAGACTGGGTTAGCCAAAACATATCCTAAACGCCATCCTGTCATCGCAAAGGCTTTAGAAAAACCACTCACAACAATGACTTGATCTTTAATCTCATCAAATGAAGCAATCGAACAAAATTCTTCCTCATAACTCAGTTCTGCATAAATTTCATCAGAAATCACAATAATTCCAGATTCCTTAATAATAGGAACAATCTTTTCATAATCACTCTTTGTCATAAATCCACCTGTTGGATTAGATGGATAATTGATTAATAGTGCTTTTGTATTGGGTGTAATGGCAGCTTTTAATAATTCTGGCGTTAATTTAAATTCATCTTCCTGACGAAGATTAATCGTTACCGGAATCCCTCCTGCCAGTTCTACTCCTGGCGTATAAGCCACATATCCAGGATCTAATACAATCATTTCTTCACCAGGATTCAATATTGCACGAATCGCAATATCAATTCCTTCTGAACCACCAACTGTTACAATACAGTTATCTTTAGGATTATAATCGACATGAAAACGTCTTTGATAATAACGACAGATTTCTTCTCTTAACTCTTGTAAACCCTGATTCGCTGTATAAAACGTTCTTCCTTTTTCAATAGAATAAATAGCTGCTTCTCGAATAGCCCAAGGTGTTGTAAAATCAGGTTCTCCTACCCCTAATGATATAACATCTTCCATTTGTGAAGCCAAATCAAAGAACTTCCTGATACCACTTGGTTTAATTGTTTTGACTCTATCACTTAAAATCTCATTATAATCCATTATGGAGTCACCACCAATCTATCATTTTTACCATCTTCATCCTCAATCAAGATTACACCATCATTTTTATATTGTTTCAAAACAAAATATGTTGATGTCCCAGTAACACCATCTACACACGCTAATTTACTAGCCACAAAATGAGCGACTTCCTGCATTGTTTTTCCTTTCACAATACATACAAATTCAAAACTTCCGCTCAACAAATACATTGTATCTACTTCATCAAATTTATAAATATGACTGGCAATACGATCATAACCATATTCTCTTTCTGGACTGGCATTGACTTGTATTAAAGCCGTCACAATCTCTGTATTTGTTAAATCCCAATTGACAATTGTATGATAACCACAAATAACTTTTTTCTTTTCTAATTCAGTTAATTTCTCAATTACATCATCTTTTGATTCATCTAAGGCGGCCGCTAAATCAGTAATCTTCATCCTCGCATTTTTTTGTAATAAGCTTAACATTAATTTTTCATCCATATTCGCTTCCTCCTTCAATATAGTATCTATTGTATTACACTTTTGTGTATTATGAAAGAATTTTATGATTTTTTTATTATTTCCATATTTATATATTAATTTTTATTTATTTCACAAATAATTATGTTAAAATAATTTTATAAACTGAAAGGAGCATGATCTATGAAAGTTTTTTATGTATCTAGTTATGGAAAACATCATGATAAAGGTATTTATATCATGAAATTTGATAAAGAATCACTTGAAATAAAACGTATTCAACAAATTGAAACACAAGATTACCCTTCTTATATGATATGCAATGATCATACTTTATATGTTGCCTATAAAAATGCTAATTCTCATAATAATGGAGGGGGTTTAGGAAGTTTTTCAATATATAAAGATGAATTAATTCTCAATAATAATTATCATTCCAGTGGCCGTTCTTATACACATCTTTGTGTGGATCAAAGTCAGCGTTATTTATTTGCAGCGAATTATCATGTTGGAGCAACTGCTTCCTATCAATTAGAAAATAGTATTATTACTCAAAAAATATGTGCTGTACACCACACTGGTTTAGGACCTGATTTACTCAAACGTCAGACTGGTCCTCATGTTCATTATGTGGGTATTACACCAGATCAGCAATTTGTTTACGCTGTTGATTTAGGAGCTGATAAAGTCGTCATGTATCGCTACTCACAAGGTGTTTTATTAGAAGATCCTGATTATACGCTTAATATTGTGCCAGGTTCCGGCCCACGCCATATGATTTTTTCAAAAGATGGTCGCTTTGCTTATTTAGTCAATGAAATCGCCAATAATATTATGGTCTTTAAATACCTGCAGGGACATTTCCAGTTGATTCAGGCAATTCATTGTATCCCTCGACATTTCAAGGGCTTTTCAAGTGCTGCAGCCATTCGTTTAACACAAAGTGGCAATCACCTTTTTGTATCTAATCGAGGACATGATAGTATTGCGATGTATCGTGTTAATAAAGAAAGCGGAAAAATATCACTATTATATATGGTTCATACTGGTAAAGAACCAAGAGATTTCCAAATTATTGATGATCAATACTTAATCGTTGCCTGTCAAGGCAGCAATCTTTTACAAGTCATGACATTGAATGAAGAAACTGAAGAACTTGTTTTAACAGATTCTACAGTAGAGATTCCCGCTCCTGTATGTATTGCATTTGAATAACTATTTAAAAAACTGTGCTCACACAGTTTTTTCTTTTCTTTGAAATTTCATAAAATAGACAACCCCTATAATGGATACTAAAGATTCTGTAACAGGAAATGAACACCACACACCCGTCATAGCTCCTATCCATGATAACAAAAACGCTATAGGAATAATCACAATAAATCCTCGTAAAATAGAAATCATATGTGCCGGAAATGGGTATTCGACTGAAGTAAAATACACAGAAATAATAATATTAAATCCTGCAAATGGACAAGCCAAAAAATATAATTTTATTCCCTGAGAGGCAATAATCTGCAAAGTCTGATTATTTTCACTATTAAAAATGTGTGTAATATTTGTCGCCTGAAGGAAAACAAGTCCATAAATCAATATAGAAATAATAAGCATCATTATGAATGCATATTTTAATATCTGATGTATTGATTTCATTTGATTCAACCCATAATAACGACTCATCAATGGCTGTATTCCTTGAGCAATACCTGTATAAATTGCTATAACAACTAAGGAAATATTCGCGATAACGCCATAAGCAGCAACCCCAACATTGCCTGTCAGTTTTAAGATAATAGTGTTAAAAATAATCATCACAACACCTGAAGAAACTTCAGTAACCAGTGAAGGGATACCACTTGATAAGATATCAAAAATTCTTTTGAATTGTGGATAACACTTTTGAATATGAAATTGATTTTTCTTTCTTATAAAATGTGGCGAAAGAATAATCATACTAATGATTGGCGCTAAGCCAGTCGCAAAAACAGCACCAAAGATACCCATTTGACAAGAAAAAATAAAAATATAATCTAAAATAATATTAGATAAACTTCCTCCAATCATGGCAACCATTGATAATTGTGGTGCTCCATCATTACGCACAAAACATAATAAAACATTGTTTAATAAAAATGCTGGTGCAAACAACAATATGACTTGTAAATACATTTTAGACATATCAAAAACATGTCCTTGATTGATAAATAAAGAAATAATCAAATCAGAACAAAATACACCAATAACAACAAACACCACAGTCAAACATCCTGTCAAGAATAAGGCATGTGTAAAAGTTTTATTCGCATCAAGATGATGTTCTTGACTCTTTAAGATGGAATACTTTGTTCCACCTCCCATACCTATCATTAGACCACTACCATGAATAAAACTATAAATAGGAATAGCTAAATTTAAAGCTGTTAACCCATCAGTACCTAATCCTTTAGATACAAAAAAGGTGTCTGCCAAAATATAACATGATAAACCTAACATTCCTAAAATATTTAATGACGTATATTTCAAAAATTCATTCATAACCTTTTTCACAACTTGACCTCTATTCTTTATCTACAAGCTCTATTGCCTGTTTCCCTGTCATTTCTTTTATATCAAGTTCTAATAAACATAACGTTTTCCAATATTTTTCTATTTCTTCCTGACGACTTTGAATACTCTCATCTGGTGAATATTTGATGGCAAGTGTTTCAATCGCATGTTGTTTTTCTTTATCATCTTCAAGCATACGAATGTTCCCAAAAACAATCACACTTTTAAAGTAAGTTGTATATTTTTCTGGAACAACAACATCCTGATCAATCACACAAAATGACACATGACTGTTTTCTTGAATTAAATCTAATTTATAACCTTTTTTTGCACAATGAAAATAAATCTTTTGATTTTCATAGACATAACTTATAGGTAAAGCATAGGGCTCCATTTGATTTCCACAAAGTGCTAAAACCCCAGAAGTGCCTTTTTCTAAAACATCAATACATTCTTCTTTAGATAAAGACTGTTTTTTTCTACGCATTTCTATCATTTTTCCTCCTTTTTATAAAAAGAAAAGCACTGATATTCGCATCTTCTAAGGCCTAACGATACGAAATCAATGCTCTTTGGTTTACTCGGCAGCAAACCTTTTCTTAGGTGAAATTCTAACATATTCCTTTTTACAATTCAATAACTTTTATAAATTATCACATGATTATAGACACAAAAAAGATGAAGCTATTTTTTCATCTTAATCACATAAATAACTTCATCATCCGTTTCTGATATATCAACACTTGTATCAACTCCAGCCTGTTGTACCATCATAGCTGCCTGATCTAACGTATTCATCGCAATTTTTAAATTTTGTGAAATACTCTTTGTTTTAGGTTTAGGTTTCTTTGGTTCAATCTTCTTTTTAATCTTTTCTTCTGTCTGTTCAACATTTAAACCTTTATCCATAATTTCTCTTAACATGTTATTTTGTTTAGCTGTTGTATCTAATTTCAATAAAGCTCTAGCATGTCTTTCAGAAATATCTTTTCTTCTCACTGCTTCTTGGACAGTCATTGGAAGTTGTAATAATCTCAATTTATTTGCGATCGTAGATTGTTTTTTCCCTACTTTTTGTGCCAATTCTTCTTGCGTTAAATTTTGCGTATCTAAGATTTGTTGATATGCTAATGCCTCTTCAATTGCTGATAAGTTTTCTCTTTGAATATTCTCAACAATTGCAGCTGTTGCAGTTTGTTGTTCATCATAATTTTGAACTAAACATGGAACTTCTTCGATACCTGCCAAAAGACAGGCACGATAACGTCTTTCCCCCACAACAATCTGATACTTTCCTTGATAAGGTCTAACAACAATAGGTTGTAATAAACCATTTTGCTGGATGGATACAGCTAATTCTTGAATCTTCTCATTTTCAAAATGAGTTCTTGGCTGATGACCATTGGCTTCAATTTTATGAATATCTATAAATTTATATTTTGGCTCTTTCACAAAATCCTCTCCTTATCATTCGTTCCCTATTATAACATCTTTATTGAAAAAACAAAAGAAATCAATGATATAAAAAAGACAATTATCAACAAGTTTCATTAAACTCATTTTTAATTGTCAAAATAATTCTTTTAATCTATTAAATTTAAATAACGAAAAGCATTATATAAACCATCATCATTCACATCTGTTGTAATATAATCAGCAGCTTCTTTAATTTCTTTACCACCATTACCCATAGCAACATTATAATCACAACATTCAAACATCGATAAATCTATTTTTGCATCACCAAATGAAATTGTATCTTTTTGATCTGCTCCTAGATAATCTAATAACACTTCAATCGCATGTCTTTTGGTAATCCCTGTTGGTCCTAAATCACCATATAAAGCCACTTCACCTTTACCACCCCAAGTATTTGCTATTAAATGAGGAAATTCCTTTTGTGAATCTAAATGATCTTGATAACTACTTAAAATAAAGCTAATTTTATTGACATCATCTCGATACAAATCTTCACCCTGCAAATGAATAAAACCATCCATAAACTTTTTTGAAGTTTCCTTAGCTTTAGTCAAATCTGCACCTTTTCCCTGTGCATATTTAATCATTGTTTCAGGTCCCTGTTCTAACATATAGTCATTACAATACATACCACTATTTGCTTCTAAATAAAATCCTAAATGTCTTTCATTACACCAGTCAACAATATGTTTAACATCTTCTTTAGATAATCCTTGATGCATCACGACATGTCCATGATCTTCTACATAAGCCCCGTTACCACCAATCATTCCATCTAATTCACAAAGATTTCTCTGTTCAATTTCAGCTTTAGAACACCCTGTACAAATATAGACTTTATGTCCATTGGCACGTGCCATATCTACAGCTTTCGCAGCTGAAGCAGGTAACTTTGCTTCATAGTCAATCAATGTTCCATCAACATCTAAAAATATAATCTTGCTCATAAATTCTCTCCTTCATCTTTATTATTTTTATTATAACATGTTTTAAAAAAATAACAGCATGATTTCATACTGTTATTGAACTTTCACTTCACCTGATAAAACTTTTTGATAATCTTCGTAATTCTTTTGTAGTAAAGCTGGTGTATCTAATTCATATGGACACTTACTTGAACATTGACCACAGTGTAAACAATTTTCAATTTTTTTCATTTCTTCCTGCATTTCAGGTGTTAACCAGCTCTTTGATGGTGCCCTTCTTAACATCAATGACATACGTGCACATTGATTAATCATGATTCCCACTGGACAAGGCATACAATAACCACATCCTCGACAAAAATCACCAGATAATTCTTCTTTTTCCTTTTCAATAAATTCTTTCATTTCATCATTTAATACAGGTGTATCTTGCATATAAGAAAGCCATTCATCTAATTCATTTTCTTTTTGAATCCCCCAAATAGGTAAAACATTATCAAATTGACTCATATAAGCCATCGCTGGTTTTGATTGATTAATTAAACCTCCAGCTAAACCTTTCATCGCAATAAATCCCATATTGGCTTTTTGACTTTTTTGAACTAATGCTAATTCTTTATCTGATGATAAATAACTAAAAGGAAATTGAATTGTTTCATATAATTTTGAGTCCACTGCATCCAGTGCGACTTGTAATTGATGAGCTGTAATCCCAATATGTTTAATCTTTCCTTGTTTTTTAGCTTCTAACATGCATTCATACATACCTGTTCCATCATGAGGCTTATAAACTTGTGAAGCACAATGGAATTGATAAATATCAATATAATCTGTTTTCAGCAATGTAAGTGACTGTTGTAGCTGCTTCCAAAATTCATCCGGTGTTGTTGCCATTGTTTTGGTTGCGATAAAATAACTTTCTCTAGGATAAATCTGTAATGCTTCTCCCAGCTTTTCTTCACTGTCACTATAAGCACGAGCAGTATCAAAAAAACGCATTCCACCTTCATATGCCTTTCTTAAAATCTTAGCGGCGACCTCCATTGATACTCTTTGAATAGGTAAAGCTCCAAACCCATTTTGTACAACTTGAATACCTGTACTTCCTAAAACAACTTCTTTCATAACTCTCCCTCTTCTCTTTTCTCTATTTTATCACAATTTATTTTCTCTAGAAAGTTTAATATTTTGTTCATGATGACAGTATGGACATCTCACATGATAATCATTGACTTGGCAATTGACATTCCCTATGACCTGGAAAAAATTTGGTTTCCATATATGATGACAATACTGACATTGAAAATAATGATTTTTTCTTACAACAAGATACACCATAATAAGACTCACAACAACAATACCCAAAACATAAATCATAATTCTTTCTCTCCTTTGGTTTATCATATTATAACATAAAAAGACGAGTTCCCTCGTCTTAAGATAAAAAAGAACTGAAAATCAGTTCTTACATTTCATAATCTATAATAACTTTAATATTTTTTGTTACATCACTGGCTGCTTCAATTGCTTGTGGAAAATCTTTATGTGAATATTTTTTTGTAATCATTGTTTTTACTGGTATATCATTTTTTTTAATCATTTGAATAACTTCTTGAATTGTATTTGTATTATATCCTTTTGATCCTCTAATCATTGCTTCATTAGCAATAAACATATTTCCTGATAATGGAATCTCTTTTCCATATACAGCAACAATAGAATATTTTGTACCAAATTTTCCTAATGAAAAAACTTGTTGTAATAAAGGTACAGCTCCTGCAGCATCAATATAATAATCAACATTAGGAATTTTTTTACCTAATGATAAATGTGATTTTTTAGCAAATTCCATAACTTGTTGAAGTAAATCTGGATTAAGATCTTCTGGGCGAAAAGCTGCCCCATTACTAACTTCACCACAATATTCTAATAATTTTTCCTCTAAATTATCCTCACTTGTATTAATGATTTTAGCTCCTAATTCCTTAGCTTTATCTAAACGCCATTGGACTTTATCAACGACTATAACATTTTTTATACCTCTAGATAATAGACCTGCTGTTGCACCTAAACCTATTGTACCCGCACCTAAAACAACAACATTTTGATCAACATATGGATTCATCCAAGTTGCACCTTGTGTCCCAACACTAACCGGTTCTATCAATGCAGCAGTATCTAAGTCAACGTTTTTATCTAGAATATATAAATTAACATTCAAAGCAGCATCTTCAACACGAACATATTCACTAAATCCACCTGTCATGTCTGCTTTAAAACTTCCTAAACGACTCGCTTTCATTGGATCAATAAAAACAATATCATCTAATTGAAAACAATCTGGAACATCAGCACCTTTTTCAACAATTCTTCCAACCATTTCATGTCCAAATTCTTGTCCTTTAAAAATACCATAAGGTTCTCCTCCATGAAGATAAGCTCCTGTATCAGAACCACAAATACCAGCTCTCAAAACTTTTACAAGAACATCTTTTGAACCAATTTTTGGTATATCTCTTTCTTCCATTTTAACATTTTTAATTCCATAATAAATTGCACATTTCATTTTACCTTCCATTTTTTCATCCTCCTTTTTTTATTTTAAATGAATTTATAAAAAAAAGAATTGAAATTACCATAATAAAATCATATTACTAATAAAAACGGAACACTTTTTCAATTGTGTAACGCTTATCATGTTATAATATAGAAAAAGAGGTATAAATTATGACAAGAAAAACAAAAGATCAATTATCAAAATCTCTCTATCTACTTTTACAAGAATATCCTTTTGATAATATCACAGTAAACCAAATTATAAATCATTCTCACATAAGTCGAACAACATTTTATCGTCACTTTCATAATAAACAAGATGTTTTAACTTATTTTTTTCATAATGATATTGTTCCTCAATTTTTTCCATCCAAGACACAAGATTCTTACTATACACTAGCTAAGCAAACTATACTTTATTCACGGAAAGAAAAAAATTTTTTTAAGAATGCTCTTATTGATTCTCAAAACACATTAATACATTTACTTATCAATAAATATATACAATTAATGAGTACAAAATTACCTAAATTAACAAAAACACAGTATGATGTCTTATCTATCTATTTAAATGGAACAATGATAACTTCTATTCATTGGTTTTTAAAAGATGATGAACACTCTATTCCGGAAATGCTCTATCTTTTTGATTTAGCAATGCCTGATATTATAAAAAGTATTTTTGATAAATCTTAGAATACCATACTATACAAAAAGACGAGTTCCCTCGTCTTATAAATCACAAATTCCTTTTCCTTCACCATACATACTATACCAGTCAGCATTAAAATCATCTACTGCTTTTTCAATGTTTGGATTCTTAAATATCTGCTTTAAGATGTCTACTGGTGCTGTTATCGCCTGTGCTCCATTATTCAATGCATTCTTAATCTGTTCAACACCTTTAAATGAGGCGGCCACAATCTTTGTATC
>CALVFK010000058.1 GCA_944326805.1 uncultured Massilimicrobiota sp.
CAAGAAATCAACCAGGAATTGAAGTTTTCTTTCAAGAATTAAGAGAAAAGACATTTGATGTTCATCAATGTATGACCGTTGCTGAAGCTGTTGGTGTTCCTTATCATCAATTAGATATTTTTATTGGTGAAAAAGGTTGTTTTTCAATGATGTTTGATTTTAATTATTCTCATATCGATATTACTGAACATGAAGAATGGTTCCCTATTCAGAATTGGACAATGCAGGAATATAAAAATAAATTATTTTTAAGTCAAAAAGAAATCTTTAAAACAGGATGGTGTGGAACTTTCCTAGAAAATCATGATATGCAAAGAAGTTTAAATAGACTCATTCGTAATCCTCAAGAACGTACTTCTAAAGCAGCAAAAGCATTGGGGCAATTATTTATGTTTTTAAAGGGTACACCTTTCATTTATCAAGGAGAAGAAATTGGAATGATCAACAATTATAGACTTTCTATCAATGATTTTGATGATCTTAACTCACATGCTCAATATCATAGAGCTTTACAGGAAGGTTACAGCAAAGAAGAAGCTTTAGATTTTGTTAATCGTCGTAGTCGTGATAATACACGTTCACCTATGAGCTGGAACGATCAACGTTATGCTGGATTCAGCGATACAAAACCTTGGTTAGCTAATAATGAATATTATCAGGAAATCAATGTTGCTTTACAAATCAATGATTCTGATTCTGTCTTATCTTATTATAAACAGATGATTGCGTTAAGACAAAATTCTTTATATCATCAGACTTTTGTTTATGGTGACTTCATTCCATTAGAAAGTGAAGAATATGTCATTGCTTATATTAGACAAGACAAACAAAATCAAATCTTATGTATTCAAAATCTACAAAATAAAACAACATCATTTCCTTTAGAACACTACTCAAAAGTTCTTTTATCTAATGATGACATCCATATTCATGATCATCAAATCCAGCTTTCTCCATATCAATCTGTGGTAATTCTTTTGTAGGAAAAGAAAAATAGCACAATCAAGTGCTATTTTTTAATCCAATTCAAATTGGCCTGTATACAGCTGATAATAACGTCCTTTTTGTGCAATCAGTTCATCATGACTGCCACGTTCAATAATTTCACCATGATCCAATACCATAATAGCATTAGAATTTCTAACTGTTGATAATCTATGAGCAATCACAAAGACTGTACGATTTTCCATCAAACGATCCATACCTTTTTCAATTAATTTTTCAGTACGGGTATCAATAGAACTTGTTGCTTCATCTAAGATGAGAACAGGTGGATCAGCAATTGCTGCTCTGGCAATGGCCAGTAACTGACGTTGCCCCTGTGATAGATTAGCTCCATCACCACTCAACATTGTATCATAGCCATTAGGCAAACGTTTAATAAAGCTATGAGCATTCGCTAATTTAGCTGCTTCAATCACCTCATCCATTGTCGCATCAAGTTTACCATAACGAATATTATCAGCAATTGTTCCAGTAAATAAGTGTGTATCTTGTAAAACGATTGAGATAGAATGTCTTAAATCTTCTTTTTTAATTAATTTGACATCAATCCCATCATAAGTAATACTTCCACTAGAAATATCATAAAAACGATTAATGAGATTTGTAATCGTTGTTTTTCCTGCACCTGTACTTCCAACAAATGCAATTTTCTGTCCTGGTTTCGCAAATAAATTAATATTCTTCAAAATAGAAACATTTTCTTCATAACCAAAAACGACATCATGGAAACGCACATCACCTTTTAATTCGACAAGTTCAACACTTCCATCTGGTCTAGGATGACGCCATGCCCAATACCCTGTATGTTCCTGACATTCACTTAAATGACCATCTTTATGTTTACGTACTCTTGTTAATGTGACTTTTCCATCATCAATTTCCGGTTTTTCTGCCATCATATCAAATATTCTTTCAGCCCCTGCCATAGCAGCTAAAATAAAATTCAACTGTTGTGTAAACTGATTAACAGGTTGTGCTGTTTGTCTGACAAAAACCAGATAAGAAGATAAACTTCCTAAATCCATAAAACCAGAGATTGTTAAAAAGCCACCAACACAGGCAACAATAGCGTAATTAAAATAGGAAATACTAACAACTGTAGGGATTGTTCTCCCTGAATAAGTCAACGCATTGGTTGCAGCATCTTGTAAAATACGATTACGACGATTAAATTCATCTATATTCGCCTGTTCATGATTGAAGACTTTCACAACTTTAACACCATCAACCATTTCTTCAATAAATCCATTCAAATCACCTAATGCTGCCTGTTGTTTAGAGAAATAATGTTTACTTCTTTTTGTTAAATATTGAATCATAAAATACATAATTAACATACACGCAAAAACAATTAAAGATAATTGCCAACTTAATACAAAGATTAAAATCAATGTTCCTACAATCATAATAAAACTTTGAATTAAATTATCAAAACAGTTATTTAAAGCATCTTGAACTGTATCAAGGTCATTTGTAAAATGGCTCATCACTTCTCCATGTGTATGACTGTCAAAATATTGAATAGGTAATTTTTGTGTTTTATCAAATAAATCTTGTCGCATCTCTTTAACAATCTTTTGAGATGTATGCACCATCAATTGTTTATAGATAGCTGTTGAAGTCGCTCCAATCATATACACAACAATCATAAAAATAATAAAACGAACCAATCCTTGATAATCCCCTGGCATTAAATATTGATTAATGACTGTACGAATTTGAAATGTTCCCCAAAGATTAATTCCTGTACTGATAATAACTAAAACAGCTACACTGCTTAAAGCATATTTATGATATCCAATATACTTTTTAAAGGAGCTTAATGTTTTCATCATATCTTGAGGTTTTGCATTTGTAATTTGTCTTGCCATTATAAACCAGCTCCTTCCATTTGAGAATAATAAATATCTTGATAAATCTTATCATGTGCGAGTAATTCCTCATGCGTTCCTATTGCATGAATATGCCCATCATCTAATATCACAATCTGATCAGCATGTTGAACACTGGAAACACGTTGAGCAATAATAATTTTTGTTGTCTCTTTTAAAGATGCCAACCCTTCTCGAATACTGGCTTCTGTAGCCGTATCTACTGCACTTGTAGAATCATCTAAAATTAAAACTTTTGGTTTTTTCAATAACGCTCTAGCAATACACAATCTTTGTTTTTGACCCCCTGAAACATTGACTCCACCTTGTCCCATATCAGTTTGATAACCTTCTGGAAAATTCTTAATAAATTCATCTACACAGGCAATATGACAAGCCCATTCAATGTCTTCATCACTTGCATTTTTATTACCCCAAAGCAAGTTTTCTTTAATCGTTCCACTAAACAAAGTATTCTTTTGCAAAACCATTCCTACACTATCTCTTAAATGTTCTACAGAATAATTTTTCACATTACGCCCGTCAACCAAGACTTCTCCTTCACTGACATCATAAAGTCTCGGTATTAGCTGTACTAAACTTGTTTTCGCTGAACCTGTTCCTCCCAAGATACCAATTGTTGACCCTGCCGGTATGTGTAAATCAATATCTGTTAAGACATATTCTTTAGCTGTTGATTTATATTTAAAATAAACATGGTGAAAATCAATCGTACCATTTTCAACAATTTCTGATGTATTTTGTGGATCGTGTATATCTGGTACTTCATCAAGCACTTCAATAATACGCTCACAACTGGCAATAGATCTTGTTAACATTAAAAAGACATTAGAAATCATCATCAATGCATTTAATATCTGCATGACATAGCTTAAAAAACCAGTCAATTCTCCAACTTTCATCGTTCCAGCTAAAATCATCTGTCCACCAAAAAATAAAATAGAAACAATCGTTAAATACATCACATATTGGAATAATGGCATATTCCATACTGAAGTACGAAAGGCTTTTTCACTATTTTCTCTTAAATTTTCATTCATGCCCTCAAATTTTTCAGATTCATATCCTTCTCTGACATAAGATTTAACAACACGAATAGCATTTAAATTTTCCTGTACAACCGTATTAATATTATCCATACTTGATTGCATAAACTTAAATAGCGGTCCTACTTTTCTTACAATCACAAATAATCCAATACCCAATATAGGTGTTGAAATCAAAAATATAAGAGCCAACTTTGCATTAATAGTAAAAGTAAAAAATAATGCCAACAACAACATAAATGGTGCTCTTACCAATGGTCTAATCCCATTACATATCGCATTTTGAATAATAATAACATCACTTGTTAAACGGGTAATTAAAGACGACGTTGAAAAATGATCAGTATTCGCAAAAGAAAAATTCTGAACTTTTTCAAATTCATCTTTTCTCAATTCGGCTCCAAATCCTTGTCCTGCCGTAGCTGCAAAACGAGCATATAAAACTCCTAAAACATAAGCAATACAAGCACAAACAACCATCAGTATCCCTTGTATCACAATATAATTTGTATCTTTATTAGCAACACCTACATCAATAATATTAGCCATCAATACAGGTATAACGAGTTCAAAAACTGTTTCTCCAATAATACAGGCACATGCCAGTAAAAAATAACGTTGATATTTTTTCGCATATGGCCATAAACGCTTCATCATATTTTCCCCTCCTATAAAATTTCTTTTCCTGTTAAATTGGTATACATACGAGATAAATAGTCTTGAAACTGCTGTTTCTCTTTTTCACTAAATCCCTTTAAAGAAATCTGTTCTATTTCTAAACAATGTTCATCCCACTTTTCTAAAGCCTTTTGTCCTTCAATTGTTAAATTCAGTTGATAAGCACGTTTATTTTGAGGATTAATGGCTTTTGTGATCATGCCTTTTTCTTCCAGGTTATCAAGAATCTTACTCACTGTAGCACTTTCAACATCACATTCTTTTGCGATATCTTTTAATTTACAATCTTTATGATTTTGAATATAGCGTAATACTTTTGGTTGACCGGGTGATAAACGAAAAGCATTCATATTCATTCGATTCTTTTGTCTTTGAGCATGAAAAGCTTTAAAAACCAACATATAAAAAGGTGTCTTCATGATTTCCTCCTTTCATTAGTATGCTAATTATTAGTACGCTAACAATTATAGTCTTATTCAATCTTTTTATCAAGAGAATTGTATGTTATTTCATTTGCTTGTTAAATTTGCGAGTGCTATAATACAAAAAGAAAGAAGGTCGAATAAATGAGTAAAGTAGATATTATTTCTGGCTTTCTCGGAGCTGGAAAGACAACATTAATCAAAAAACTTATTCAGGATTGTTTAGGTCATGAAAAAGTTGTTTTAATTGAAAATGAATTTGGTGAGATTGGTATAGATGGAAGCTTCTTAAAAGAAGCTGGAATTGAGATTACAGAAATGAACTCTGGATGCATTTGTTGTTCATTAGTGGGTGATTTTAGCGAAGCTTTAAAACAAGTCGTAGCTAAGTATCATCCTGATCGTATTATTATTGAACCTTCCGGTGTAGGAAAACTTTCTGATGTGATTAAAGCTGTTGAAAATGTTCATAGTGATGAACTTCAGTTAAATAGTTTTGTGACAGTTATTGATGTTAAAAAATGTAAAACATATTCATTGAATTTTGGAGAATTCTTTAATAATCAAATCGAATATGCTTCTACAATCATTTTAAGTCGTACTCAAGATGTTTCTATGGATAAAGTTCAAGAAGCTATTGATATTATTAAATCAATGAATACAACTGCTTCGATTATCACTACAGCTTGGGATGAGTTAGATGGACAAGTTATTTTACAGACAATGGAAAATCAAAATTCTTTACAGGATATATTAATGAAAGAAGCAGATATTTGTCCAGAATGTGGCCACCATCATGAACACGGTGAACACTGCCACCATCACGAACATCATCATGGACATGGCGAGCATTGTCATCATCATGATGAACATCATGAATGTTGTCACCATCATCACGAAAACGAAGAATGTCATCATGGACATCATCATGACCATGAATGTGGATGTGGTCATCATCACCACCATCACGCAGATGAAGTCTTTACAAGTTTAGGAAAAGAAACTGTTCACACTTATACACAGGAACAGTTAGATCAAATTCTTCAGATTTTATCTTCATCTCATGAATATGGAGATATCTTGCGTGCAAAAGGTATTTTACCTACACCAGATAAGAAATGGCTACACTTTGATTTAGTGCCTGGAGAATATGAAATTCGTTTTGGTAGCGCTGATTACACTGGTCGTATCTGTGTTATCGGTAAAGATTTATTAGAAGACAAAATTTATGAATTATTTGGAGTAGAATAATGAATACAAGAATCTATTTATTTACAGGATTTTTAGATAGCGGAAAATCATCTTTTATTAATGATACCATTACAACAACTGATTTTTGTCAAAATGAGAAAACTGTTTTAATTGTCAGTGAACAAGGTGAAAAAGAATACTCACAAGAAGAAATTGAATCGTTCAATTGTGATATTGTTTATATTCATAAAGAAGATGAATTTAATAAAGAATTTTTACAGGAACTTGAAAACAAATATCATCCAACCCAAGTTTTAATGGAAGTCAATGGAATGTATAATGTTGATAATATTGTTGAATGTGAAAAACCTGATGATTGGGAAGTTGTCCAAGTTTTAACAACCATCAATGCTAAAACTTTTGCTTTATATATTCAAAATATGCGTTCTTTACTTTATCAACATGTTAAATACAGTGATTTACTTATCTTCAATCGTATTGATGCATCTATGAAAAAATCTTTTTTAAGAAATAACATTAAAGCCATCAATTCTACATGCCAGATTATTTATGAAAAAGAAGATGGAACTGTGAATACTTTAGAAGATGATGAATTACCATTTGATATATCTCAAGATGAAATCCATGTATTAGATCATGATTTTGGTATATTTTGTATGGATGCTTTAGATCATCCAGACAAATACAATCAAAAGAAAGTCACATTAAGAGGTAAATTTATTGGCAGAGATAAACAGCTTGAAGATGGATTTGTATTAGGACGTTTAGCTATGGTTTGTTGCGAAGAAGATACGTCTTTAATTGGTATGGTCTGTGAACATCCTGCTGCTAAACAACTGATTCCTAATGAATGGGTTGAAGTCACTGGAACAATTGATGTTCAATATGATTCAGATATTAACGGAAATTTCTGTTTATTAAAAGTGGATGACTTAAAAGTCATTCCACCACTCAAAAACGAATATGTCACTTTTGATTAGAGGATTCCAAATCCTCTTTTTTATTTATATCTTTGACCATGACAATCAACCTTATCATGACTGTTATTTTTAATATAACTTTAACCATAACATTTATATCAAAAGACTTATTATCATTCCTACTAAAACATTACGAATTTGGTTCTACAAAGTATTGATAAACACTATCTTCTATACGAATATCACTTGAGTTCTTTATACTAAATCACAATTTACTAAATCTAGATTTAGTCATATTATATTGATATATAAACGATTGAGGACTACTATAATCATAAACTCTGATTGAAGGACTTTAAATAAAAAGGGCAATGAAAAATATGATAGAACCTATAATACAAAATGTTCCCATAACACGCATCAAAGCGATATACAACTCTGAAGGTTCTCCATTCTTCATATCCCAGAAATGTTCTATTTTCCATAACAGATCAGGTCTTCCTACCATAGCAATTCCCAATAACAACAATAACACAATCCAAATATATTTCATCGTAACCACATCCTTTATCTTTATTTTAACATACTCTTTTCTTTTGCATAGAATTTCAATCAATAAAATTTGAACTTATGCTCCCTTTCATGTATAATGTTTATGCTAAAAAGAGGTGAAAAAATGGAAGGTTTTTGGTATGAATTAAAACATGTATGTAAACAATCAGGTGCTAGATATGGTATTTTACATACACCTCATGGTGATGTTGAAACTCCTATGTTTATGCCTGTTGGTACACTTGCGACAGTGAAAGGTATTTCTCCAGAGCAATTAAAAGAGATGCATTCTCAAGTCATTTTAGCAAACACTTACCATTTATGGTTAAGACCTGGTGAAGATGTGGTGAAAATGGCTGGAGGATTACATAAATTTATGAACTATGATGGTCCTATTTTAACTGATAGTGGTGGTTTCCAAGTCTTTTCATTAGGAAAGACAAGAAAAATCGAAGAAGAAGGAGTCACTTTTAAAAGTATTGTTGATGGGAAAAAGTTATTTTTATCTCCTGAAAAATCTATACAAATTCAAAATGATTTAGGTGCAGATATTATTATGAGTTTTGATGAATGTGCCCCTTATCCTTCAACACATGAATATATGAAAAAAAGTGTTGAGAGAACTTTACGTTGGGCCAAACGTGGTAAAGATGCTCATAAGCGTAAAGAGCAGGCTTTATTTGGTATTGTACAAGGTGGAGAATTTGAAGATTTACGAGAGTTAAGTGCTAAAGAATTAGTAAAAATGGATTTCCCTGGTTATTCTATTGGGGGAACAAGTGTTGGTGAACCTAAAGATGTCATGTATAAGATGATCGATGATGCAGTGAAATGGTTGCCAGATGATAAACCACGTTACTTAATGGGTGTTGGTAATCCTATTGATTTAATTGAAGGTGCTATTCGTGGTATTGATATGTTTGATTGTGTTTTACCTACAAGAGTTGCCAGACATGGTGCTTTAATGACACATCATGGACGTATGAATATTAATAATGAAAAATACAAATATGATTTTACACCTATTGATGACAAGTGTCATTGTTATACATGTCAAAACTATACTCGTGCTTATTTAAGACATTTGCATAAATGTGATGAATTATTTGGAAAGAGTTTACTTTCTATTCATAATGTAGCATTTTTATTACAATTAAGTGAAGATATTAGAAAAGCGATTCAAGAAGATCGTTTATTAGATTTTAAAGAAGAATTTTTAGATAGTTATGGTAGAGATGTATATGAAAGGGCGTTTTAAATGAAATTAAGTGAATTTGATTATAACTTACCAGAAGAATTGATTGCACAAACTCCTCTACAAAAAAGAGATACTTCTCGTTTAATGGTTTTAAACAGAAAAGAAAGAACTATTGAAGATAAACATTTTTATGATATTTTAGATTATCTACATGCTGGTGACATTTTGGTTAGAAACAATACAAAAGTCATTCCTGCTAGACTTTATGGCACAAAAGAAGAAACAAATGGTCATGTAGAAGTTTTATTATTAAAGGATTTAGGAAATAACGTGTGGGAATGTTTGGTTGGAAATGCCAGAATTGTGAAAATGGGTACAATCATTACTTTTGGTGATGGTTCTTTAAAAGCAAAATGTATTGATATTGGTGAAGAAGGAATCCGTCATTTTGAGATGATTTATGATGGTATCTTTTATGAAATCTTAGATCATCTAGGTACGATGCCTTTACCTCCATATATTAAAGAAAAATTAGAAGATTCTAATCGTTATCAAACAGTTTATGCAAAAATTGAAGGTAGTGCTGCTGCACCTACAGCAGGTTTGCATTTTACTGATGAGATTCTTCAAAAGGTTCAAGAAAAAGGTGTAGAAATTTTAGATGTGACTTTACATGTTGGATTAGGTACATTTAGACCTGTCAAAGTAGATGATGTTTTAGAACATCACATGCATAGTGAATTTTATATGATTGATGAAGAAACTGCACAAAAATTAAATACAGCTAAAGCAAATGGTCAACGTATTATTAGTGTAGGAACAACTTCAACAAGAACTTTAGAAGCCAATTATAAAAAATATGGTCAGTTTAAAGCAACACAGGAAAGTACAGATATTTTTATCTATCCTGGATATCAGTTTGAAGCGATTGATGCCTTAATTACGAATTTCCATCTTCCTAAATCTACTTTAGTTATGCTTGTCAGTGCATTTGCTGATAAGGAGTTTATCATGAAAGCTTATCATCATGCTGTGGAAGAAAAGTATCGATTCTTCTCATTTGGTGATTGCATGTTTATTCAATAATGAAAATAAACTATGATTTAAAATTACAGGAAGAAATTCAAAATTTAGGCAATCGTCATCCTTCTTTATTATTGCATGTCTGTTGTGGTCCATGTTCAAGTAACGTTATTAAAGAGTTAAGCGAACATTTTCAGATTACAATTTATTATTCTAATTCTAATATATATCCACCAGAAGAATATCAAAGACGTTTTCAAGAACTTTTATCTTTTATAGAAAAATTTAACCAAGACTATCAACAAAGTATTAAAGTCATTGAAGACCCTTATAATAATCCAGAATGGATTTCTCATCTCTATCCTTTAAAAGAATATCCTGAGGGAAGTGTGAGATGTAAACTTTGTTATAGTTTGAGAATGCGTAAAACATTTGACTATGCTAAAATACATCATTTTGATTATTGGACAACAGTTTTAAGTGTTTCACCACATAAAAATAGTCAATGGATTAATGAAATTGGTCATCAATGGCAGTGTGATTCTCCACG
>CALVFK010000059.1 GCA_944326805.1 uncultured Massilimicrobiota sp.
AAACTGATAACTCAAAATAAAACATATCTTCAAATTTTTGATCTAAGGCAATACATAAAATTAAGGCAAGTTTTGCGCTAGGGTTGAATTGAATGAATATAACTATAAAAATATAACTTATGATGAGATAAAAATAATGAATAAGCAATAGAACATAAAATTTGATAAGATATAGAAAAGCTAAAGATAAGAGTTATTATTATGCTTAAAATATCTTTTTTTATCAATTTATCATCTCTGAACAGTTTTCTTGAAATAAAAAACTCTATCTCATTAAGCGATAGAGTTTACTAATTTAGCTAATTTAGATTTTTGTCTACTAGCATAGTTTTTATGATGAATTCCTCTGCTGACAGAAGCATCTAATTTAGATGCAGCTACATTGTATGCAGCAACTGCAGCTTCTTTATCTCCAGCTTCAACTGCAGCTCTTACATTTTTAATTGCTGTTTTTAAAGCACTTTTATAAGAATTGTTGATTAAACGTTTTTTGTTGTCGTTTTTATAACGTTTGATTTGTTGTTTCATGTTTGCCATTCTTTTTCACCTCGCTTTGACTTATGCCTTGTTATTCTATCAAAAATAGATGATAAATGCAATGTTTTATTGATAATTGATTAGATTTTTTTATTTTGGTAATGCTTATTATGGTGAGAATATGAACAAATATTATACACGCAGCGATTTAGCTATTGAATCATTAGCCTACGCAACAAAAGATAAGGATTATAAACATGATCAAAAAAAAGATGGAAATGTCACAATTGAAACATTTGAGATTTTACAGACAAGTTCACTCTATCCTCATGATATTGGAAAATATATAGAAATTAGTTTTCCGGACTATCAAGAATATGAAACCGTGTCTAGACATTTTCAAAAACAGTTGTCACAACTTATTAAGGATAAAGTCAAGAAAATTGATCCACTGATTTTATGGATAGGATTAGGGAATCCAACATTAACAAGTGATGCAATTGGTCCAAGAACATTACATCAAATACGTGCCACACATCATTATCCTATTGAAGAAAGGCATCGTCATCAATATTATGATACCATGTGTATTGCACCCGGAGTCATGGCACATACAGGAATGGAAACAGCTAATATTTTACTTTCTTTGATTGAAGAATTTCATCCTGATCTTGTGATTGCGATTGATGCTTTATGTGCCCAGAGCTATGAAAAAATTTGTCGTGTCATACAAATGAATAATGTAGGAATTTATCCTGGTAGCGGGATTGGAAATCATCGTAAAAATATAAGTGAAAAGACAATGGGAGTACCAGTTCTTGCGATAGGTGTACCAACAGTTATCCATGTTTCAAGTCTTGTCAGTGATGTTTATAATTTATTAGAGGGTTATTTTAAAGAGTCTTTAGATCCTTCTACAGCTTTAAAGGTTGGGAAAAGAAAAAGGTATGAGGGACGACTCAATGAAGTCCAGAGACGTTTGATTTTAGGGGAAATAGGGCAATTGAGTGAACAAAAGAGAATTCAATTATTAAATGAAGTTTTAAATCCTATTGAAGATCAATTTGTGATGAGTGATAAACAGATTGATTTTGATATTGAAATGTTATCAAAACTATTATCAACAAGTATTAATGAGTTAACTTATTAGGAAATTCAAAATGAATTTCCTTTTTATGTACTAAAAAGAACTTTTTTTGCATATATTTCATTGTATAGTTAAAAGGAGGGATGGATTCATGAATAAGAATATGAAAATTGTTTTAAAGTTGATTGTGGTGATTGTTATTTTATTGAATCTTCCTTTTCAAAATATTTATAGTGAGAGTGTCGAAAATGTTGTTTCATCATTAACAACAACAAATGTCAAAAAACAGCTTAATGGCAAATCAATTTATATTTATAATACGCATCAAGGTGAGAAATATGCCACAAAGTCGGTCAAGGAAGGGAGTCGTTATCTCATGCAATTATTGGAAAAGAGAGGATATGAAGTGGATTACGAAACAACTGATTTTGAATTATATAAAACAAAGAATCATATAGATTATGCAAAATCATATACGGTTTCACAAAAATATTTATCACAAGCAGTTAAAGAACATGGTGAATATGATCTGGTTATTGATTTTCATAGGGATTCTATTAAAAAAAGTTTATCTACGATAACAGTAGATAATAAAAATTATGCCAAACTGATGTTTGTTGTTGGAAAGGGCAGCTCTCATTATAATGAAGTGAATAAACGTTGTGAAAAACTTTCATCTATGTTAAATCAAAAGATTCCTAAGATATGTCGTGGTGTATATCTTAAACAAAGTCATTATAATCAAGGTGTTACAGACAATATGATGTTAATAGAAGTAGGCGCAAATGAAAACACATATGAAGAAGTACAAAACTCTTTAAACATTTTAGCAATGGTTTTAGATGAATATTTGAGTGCATGAAACAATTCTGGATTGATTTATGTTGTGTTTTACTTCTGATATGTGTCATCAGTCTGTTTTTTGGTGATTATCAAGTTTCACAGACATTATTTGAAAGAGAAATTCAGCAGTTTGAAGAAGATGTCGCTTCACAAAAAGAAATTCAATCGCCAATGACTTTACAGGATACAAGTGATAATCAAGTTTCTTCTTTGATGAAAACAACAAGTCAGTTTTGTGTCAATGTGATTGAATTTTTTGCGAAAATATTTTCTGATTTTATCAGTTTGTTTTTATGGAAATTAACTGTTTATATGATTTTGTAGTTATAACCTGAATCCTTTATTTTAAATGAAAGGATTCTTTTTTGTAAATACAGGAAAGTTTTTATTTCTGAAAGATAGAGTGACCAATAAACTCAGCTAAAATGGATATTTGAGGAACATCAACTTTGTCAGTTACAAAATAATCTAAGAGTTTATAAAGGCGATGTGCCTCTATATATTCTTTTTCTTTTGGTGATACTTGTAATAATAATTTTTGAACAATAGGTTTTAAGATAGCTAACTCATAGACCATGGATGTATTAAAAATAACATCTGCCTGTTCCTGATAAGGGTAAATGTACTGTTCTTCACCTTTTTGAACATTTTTCCAGCGACGAATTGTTTCTCTTGCATCAGCATTTCTAAACTGATAGTCTCTTGCTATACGGCGAATGAGACGATAATCCGATGTTGGAATACGATTATGATTATCATAATTGAGATGTGTTAAAGCATTAATATATATTTTCATCTTCATATTTTCAGGAATATAGTATGAAGTACGAGGATTGAGTCCATGAATACCTTCAATAATAAGGATTTGACGAGGCGATAATACAGTAGGCTGCTGGCTGTATTCCCTTAATCCTGTCTGGAAATTATAATGTGGTAAATAAACAGGTTTATGATGAATGAGTTGAAGCATTGTTTCATTGAATAATTTTAAATCTATGGCTTCGATATTTTCAAAATCATAACTACCATCTGGAAGTCGAGGAGTCTGTGTTCTGTTTAAATAAAAATCATCCATAGAAATTGTTAGAGGATCTATACCTAAGATTTTTAAGTGAATGCCTAAACGTTTAGAAAAAGTTGTTTTGCCTGCAGAACTAGGACCAGCAATTAAAATCATTTTTAAATGATCTTTTTCTTTTGCAATATATGTTGCCAGTTCAGATAATTTCTTTTCAATCATAGCTTCAGACATTAACATCAACTCATTAATTTTTCCATGAACAATCTTTTCATTCATTTTCGCAACATTAGCGACATCTATAAGTTTTCCCCATTCTTCATATTCTTTCATGATTTGAAAGAGTTTATAATGTTGAAATATGACATCATAACGTCCTAAACGTAATCCTGGAGCAAAGAATTGAAGTGAGATATCGTGAAGATAAGACGTATCAGGCAACATGAAACCATAAAAATAATCATAAATACCTTCCATTTCATAGATACTACATGTATCTTTTGAACGATATTGTAATAAGTTTGCTTTATCTTCTAAATGATTCTTTTGAAAAAAATCAATAGCTTGATTTTTAGGTAATATATGGCGGGTTATTTTTGCTTTTTTATGAATAATTTCTAACATTTGTTGTTTAATTTTATCAACATCTTGAGGAGTTAAACTTTCATTTTTTTGAATAGAACAATATAAACCATCTTGAAATGTAAATTCAATGTGTATATTTGCATTCTTAAAGAGTTGTTTCACAGCAACAATAAAGACAAAAGTCAAAGTTCTTTCATAGATTTGTTTACCAATCATACTATCTTCTTGAACCCATTCAATGGATACATTTTTTTCAATCATATATGTGAGTTCACATAATTTTCCATCAACTATGCCAGCACAAATATGATGATTTGGATAATATTTTTTAATGATATTTTCTAAACTCATTGGTTTTTGTATTTCAATCTTCTGATTTTGAATATTTACTAACATAGAACCACTTCCTTACTCATATCTTAACATGTTTTGATATTTATTGACATCTTTCTTTTGAGGGTTAATGTGTTTATTTTCAATAAGGTTATTTTTTTGTATAATAGAACACTACCTTAGTTAAATTCATTTGCGATCGCAAATTTAGTATGGCAGATATATAGATTTTCTTCAACTAACCATTATTAGAAATTTGTCAATAGATGATAACATGGCTTATTTCTATGAAATCATACTGAATTTCTAATATCTATTGACATTGATTTTTGTATGGAATCAAAAATATGCTCTGTATCAGAACCATTATCTCTTTTGTTAGTTTATTAATCATTTTGCTTTTTTCTTGACTTAATGTAGCCTCTAATAATAAAAAGATTTATATAATTGACATAGAAAAAGACATGGCCCCGTATCAATCTGCACATCCAGCCTCGAGCGGTCAGAAAACCATGTCTATAAGAGTATACTCTCTTTCTAAGAAAAATATCTAAGAAATCATAATTTACGGAATAAAAAAACTTATACGTGAGTGCTAAATTTTGAAGAAAAATATAGCAACGTATAAGTATCAAAAAAATGTATTTGTTAGTAACGTGTTAGTAACCGAAAAACTCTCACTAAGTCTGAAATGCTCCCACCACGCACCAACAGATTTGTTGTTGATTGAAAAAGTATCGATGAACAGAAAGAAATTTAAATTTTAGTTTGTTAGTAACTGAAAAAATCGTTAGGAGTTTCATAAAGTTTTAACACGTTTATTTAATATAATCCGAAATTTTCACTGAGTCATAAAAACAAAAAAACTCTGATTTAATCATAGTTTTTCGCAATATTTAGAAAATACCTAATTATTTACTAGCTTCTTCGATCGCTACAGCAACAGTTGATCCAACCATCGGATTGTTACCCATTCCAAAAACAAGTGAATTCAATCTTGTATTTAATAGGTGTTTTGTGTCTATTTCACAATAATATATGCGTTTTATTTATAAAATACCGAATTTTATGTAGGTGTGTTGTATATGTTTAATAAGTATGTATCTAAAATATTGCTAAAAAGGTGTCAAAAATGGTGTCGAAAATAATTAATTATAAAGATTGGTTGTCTGAAAATGACTTGTCTTTTCATTATCTAATTCTGTGTAAATATCAGCGGTTGTTTTATAGCTAGAATGACCAGCTAACAATTGTGTTACTTTTATATCAACCCCATTGTTATACAACTGGGTGATGAAGGTATGTCTAAGCATGTGATAGTGAAAATCAATGTTAAGCTTTTGAGAAGCTCTTTGTATTGATTTCTATATCTTTCTTGGTAACATACATCCCATATCTTTATCACATATGACAAACTCACTTTCAGGATACTTTTTAAAATGCTCTTTTAAAATTTCATACAGTTCATCCGATATAGGAACTTTTCTGTAATTTGAATTTGTTTTCAGTTCAGATATTCTTATGTCACTTTCTATAATCTGAAGCTGCTTGTTTATTTAAATGTTTCTGTTGATCATATACACATCTTCTTTTTTTATTCCCAGACATTCACCTAAACGAATACCAGTATATAAACCGATATACAGTGCAACAATATAATTATCATATTCAACTCTTTTGTTTATATTTGGATGACTATAGTTATCTATAAATTGTTTAAACCCATCTATTGTAATTGTATTTTTCTTTTTCAAAGTTTTTAAGCCATTTAGTTTAAGCTTTACATATGGTTTCCTTATTATATAGTTATTATTATATGCATACGTAAAAACTCCATTAACAACTCTGTATATGTTTTCTATCAATGTTTTTGTTTCAATCTTTGATTTTTCATTGAAAAAGTTTTGAATATACTCATAATCCAATTTTGATATGTCACACGGACCTAGCGTATTTTTTAGATGTTTATTGTAAGTAGACAATCTGCAATATTTGGTTGAGTCCTTTGTAAATGGATCATTATTTATATAGAGATTGAAAATATCATTAAAAGTATATTTCTTGGTCTTTATATTGATGTTTTCGCTGATTTCTTTCTTTTTTTCAGCTTCATAGATTTGAGCTTCCTTTTTTGTAAGAAATCCGCTCTTAGATATTCTTTTTTTATTTCCTGCATAGTCTACATATTTTATAAATACTTCAAAAACATATCCATTTTTTGTTTTCTCACTTTCTCTTTTTCTAATGCTCATAAAAACACGTCCTCTCATTTATATTTGTCTTAGACGTGCTTTATATGTTAAAATAAAGTACGTAAAAGAACTTTTGGCGAAGTTTTTTTATTCAAAAGTGATATTGGCGTATCACAATTCAAGTTTAGCGATAGTATCTCTACGGGGACTATTGCGAGGACTATTCTATTGGCGTAGGGTGGTTTTTTTGTTATATGCAGAAAAGCACCAGCTTTCGCCAGTGCTTTTCAGTGTTACTCCAGCATTACCACTCAGACGGTGGATAACCTTAGATATACACGTATATTATCATCAAACTTTTAAAAAGTCAATAACTTTTCATTTTACGAAAAATGATATGATGTAATATTGTGTATATAATACAGTATGCACTAGCTTGAAAAAAATTATTCATTTTCACCAAATAAATATAATTTTAAATTATTTTTTATACTTTGTTTTTCAGCAGCATTTAATACAATAGTTTTCCCATTCTTATCATATAATGGTCTTACAACTCTCTTTACACTGATGCGTCTTATATCATTTAATTTAGCATAATTTACATCCCCATTTACTGTAATAGGAACGTTAAAATAGTATCTTGATGCTCTACTTTTTGATGTGATAGGAATAACAATATAACTAGAGTCACTGGGATTTTTATTTGAAATGTTTTTTCTAAATATAATAGCTGGTCTTAATTTGTGCAATTCAGAGCCTACATTTTCTCCAATTTCAACATAATATAATCCCCATTTGATCAATCCAGGATTTCTTTTTATAGATTTATGAAATTGTATGTTTGTTTTATGTTCAAACCATGTGATATATTTGTAATAATCTTCGGTAATACTATAATCGACATTTTGTATATTCATTCTTCGTATACTCCCTAGTTGATGATAAGTATTAAATATTTTATTACATAATTTAGATATTACACTTTCTGATATATTTAGATATTCTTCATAAGAAATAGTTATACGTTTCCCTTTTAGACTTAATTGTTTGCCAATGAGTTCTTCTTTAATTTCAAATGCATCAAGGGGATAAGCGACTTTGTTCATTCCAGAAATTTTTATATAATATTTATTTTCATCTATTTCATCCATTGGAACAATGCAAACTCTTTTTGCTAAATTTGTATGGCATAGATAAATGCAAAGATTATCTGTTGTACCATCTAAAGGATTTTTATAAAAATGGACGTTTCCAAACCATAAGTTTGTAATAGCGCTTGTTTTTGATGTGCTCATTTTATTCCTCCCATCGATTCTACTCTCTCAATGCAGGGGGTTTTTATTTTGCTTTATATTCTATTTTTGGTGCCGATATATGTGCAATCCACTTAGGAGTTGTGTCTAATTGTTGAACTAAATCATTTAATACAACATGAGGAACACCATTATTAAAAGAAACATTGTTAATTCTTTTTGTATCTACTGATGTTTTATAATCGAATTTAATTGTATAAGTATATACATAACGATTCGAGAAAGCATCATTAAAAACTATCGAAAACATAAAGTTTATTTCATCTTTTGTGTCAATCGGACATATTTCTGACATGGAAAGAGAACCAGAGCTTTTTTTGATTTTTTTTAAAGGTAAATTAGGAACTTTAGATATATTTATTAACATATTAGCGGTATTGCCTTGAAAAATCATTTGATTTTTTTGATAAGATATCATAAAAAGGTAAGGTTTATCATATTGAGTGTACTCAACTGAAATATTCATTAATTCTCCACGACCTATATTTTTTAGTTCTAAAGAAAATGATAGCACAGCATTTTCTACGGGAAAATTAATTGTTGTTTCATTTAAAAACTCTAAAGATAAGATTGGTTTATATTGCATAGCTAAATCTTCTCGTCTTTGTTTCTCTTGATTATTAATTGTCCACCACACACCAATTAAAGTCATAGATCCACCGAGAATGGCTCCGGCATATCCTAATTGTGTATCGTTGATATAGTTTAAACGATAAAATCGAAAACCAATATAAATCAAACATAATGATGTTAACGCTAAAAGAGAAAACATAGTCCAAAATCTATTGTCCATAAGTCAACTCCCTTCATATTTAAAATAATTTGTTTTCATTTCCTTTATCATCATGTGAGTCTCTTGCTCACATCTTTTTTCATATTCAGCAGGACAAGAAAAATGATTTTCAAAGATATGTATCATCTCATGAATCAATGTTTCTTGCTGCTGATAAGATGAACATCTGGAATTAATAATAACCAGATATTCATTTCCATTGTAATATGCAAAGCCATTGACGTAGCTTGGCATATTCGTGATTTTCAAGTTAATGTTATGCCAACGTAGAAAATCTTCAAAGCTCATAATTATCACACCTTACTTAGTTTCTTTATTAAATGTGTCGATAATCTTTAATATTTGTGCTAAGTCCTGTGGTTCTAATTTCTTTGCTTTATCAAATAAAATAACTAATTGATCATTTGCGTGTATCTCGTTGTATAATTCAATCAAATCAGGGTTATTTTCTTTAAGATAGAGTAGATTTTTTTCGTGATTTCCTAAGGAGTATGATGGCTCCCAACCAGTAAGAAAGTTCATATCTACATTGAAATAATCAGCTATGATTTCAAGAGTTTCAAAATTAGGTTCTCGTTTACCTTGTTCATAGTTTGCCAAAGTGCTTCTGCCTATATTTAACTCATCTGATAATTCTTGTTGTGATAATCCAGAATTTAATCTCAGCTGTTTTAATCTTTCTCCAAAACCACCCATAAGATATCACCTCATCTCTTATTTATATTATAACACGTATCGTGTCATAATCAATAAAAATGTTTCAAAATGTGTTGACACGAAATGAAAAAATAATAATATTATAGCGTAGACACAAAACAAAACACAAAAGGAGGTGATATAATGCCAAATAAAGAAAAAATTGCTAAGAATTTACGTCTTCTGAGACATAAAAAGGGTATTACTCAATCAGAAGTCGCAAAATCAGTTGGAATATCTTTATCCGCGATAACAAATTATGAATTGGGAATCTGCTTTGATAAGTTTAATATCAAATGTTTTCATGTAGTTATTTTTCATAAAGAATCTCATTATTGTTTTTAAATCTCTAGCATATGTATAAAATGTTATATCTTTAACATCTAAATTTTTTTCATATCAATTATAAAACTATTCATTGTTTGTTGGTTTAGTGTGGCAATAGGGGTATTAGGATTAATAAATCTATAAATTGATTTGATACTTTCTTTGTAGTGCTTAATCGTTCCTTCTCTTAAATTTCTTGCATTGCAATCTTGAAGATAATTTTCACATCCTTCTTTAAATGTCAATTTACTTTGTTGTTTCATTGTTAATTTTTTCATCTTTTGCTCCTTTTCTTGTGCAAAAAAAACTGCACACATCATATAGATTTTTCATCTAAATAACGTGTACAGCTAAAATAATTAAATTAAGAACTTTTTATTTTTTAGACATGTATAAAATTGTCAATAATTCTAAAAAGTATTAAATTTATCAAGACTATTTACTAGCTTCTTCGATAGCTACAGCAACAGCAACAGTTGCTCCAACCATTGGGTTATTACCCATACCAATTA
>CALVFK010000060.1 GCA_944326805.1 uncultured Massilimicrobiota sp.
ACAAAAAAGTTTAAAAAAGTTCTTTTCTAAGACAAATATAGCACAATATTTGCTTATTGTAAATATTGTGCTATATTATCATAAAGTTTTATCTATTATATGTATGATTAAGTTTATATCATAATAGCTTAATATTATAAAATTTAAAAGGATTCAAAATTTCAATTTCGAACCCTTTTGCTTTTAATAATATTTTCTTAATCAATTTTGTATAAAACTTATTTTTGAGATTGTACCTCTTTTGCAGCCTTCTTTTCTGCTTTTCTTCTTTCTTTACGATCTTTCTTTTCTAAAATACGTGATACGTCTGTATATTCTTTAACAGTGCAATGCATTCTTTTATTTGCTTTCACAACTTCATGCACAAATTCAACTCTTTCTTTAGGAAAGAAACAGTATCTCTTTTTAGTATCAGTATAGATTTCAATAGCATGTGGACGAGTTGCTATATCAGCCCAACGAGAAACAGGATCACAAATTGTTTCACAGCGCATTAAATCAACATGTTTATTTTTCCATAATGCATAATGAATTGTTAAATTCTTCTTTTGAATAGAATATTTATAAGGTCTCATTCCAATAAATACTACAAAACAAAGAGCAGTAAAAATAACAATCATAATAATGACATTTAACTTTGCTGTAAAAACAGTAAATATTGTATAAAAACATAGTGCTGTTAAAAAAATAATAGTAGCAGTATTAATTCTATATTTAAATTCTTTGACTTCTTCCATAAAATCCTCTCTTTCATTTCTTGATTATACACGAATTATTCTGAAATAACAATTCTTTATCTTCAAGATATATCATTTGATATACCTTGAAGATAAAGAAAGAGCGAATCAATCGCTCTTATCTCACTTTTAATTAAGCTTCATCAGCTTGTTTATTTTGATATCTTTCATAGAAGATAACAAATGGTGAATAGATAACTGTAGCTAAAACAATTACGATTAATTGTGATAAAGCACCCATGAGTTTACCACCAGTTGCTAAGAATCCTAAGAATAATGGTGGCATTGTCCATGGAACTTCGATAACTACTGGAGGACAGATTCCTAATTCAATTAAGAAATATCCAACAGCGATGCAGACACATGGAGCAACAATAAATGGGATACCTAAGATTGGGTTCAATACTAATGGGATACCGAAAGTAACAGTTTCATTGATATTGAATAATCCTGGAACTACAGATAATGTAGCGATAGCACGGTTGTCAGGACGTCTACCAAAGATGAAGATAGCGATAACTAAACCTAAAGTAACACCTGAACCTCCCCATTCACCAAACATTTGTAACATTGTTAAGTTGAATGTGTTATAACCTTCTTTAGCATTAGCTTGGAATAAAGCAGTGTTAGCATATAATAAAGGTTTGAATAATGGTTCTTTAACAGCTGCTAACATGTTGTTACCATGAATACCAACTAACCAGAATAATGAAATTAATACATACATGAACATAACAGCGATTAAGTTTCCACCAATAATAGCAGTTAATGGTTCTTGGATATATTTACTAATTGCATCATTTACATACATACCAGTTGTTGCATGTAATAATTCACCAATTCCACCAACGATAGCTAACATAATGAATGTTGGAATTAAAACTTCGAATGCACGAGCAACTCCAGGTGGAACTTGTTCAGGCATTTTAATTTTTAATGCATCTTGTTTTCTTAAGAAACTATAGATTTCCATAGCTAAGATACCAATAATTAATGCAGTAAATAAACCTGTTGCACCTGTGTAGCTTCCACCAATACCACTGAATGTACCGATAGATGCTACATCAGCATTACCTTCTAACATTTTACCTACTGTACTAGCAATATTAGCACCATATTCATCTACAGCAGTTGTAGTAACTGCCATGTCAGCAATATTGTAAGCATTAGGAGTAACAACTAACCAAGCAATAAATGATAATACTGCTGGATAAGTTCCTGTTTCTCCGTTAGCTTCAGCAATTTCTTGCCCTACTAACATAACAACACCAATAGAAATACATGAAATAGTTGCAAAGTTAATTGCAGAGAAAATTGGATTTAATGGTTCTAAAACCATAATTGGTTCCCATAAAGCACCTAAACCTGTACCAGAGTTAACCAATACGTTTGTCCATAAAACCCCAATTGCACCAGCGATAGTTGCTGGCATAAAGTTTTGGAACGCATTTTTAATGGCACCTAAGTATTTGTTTTGACCACACCAAGCACCAATACGCCCTAGCTTATCAGCAAAAGCATCCATAAAATTTTTCCTCCCTTAAAATATTTTTGACAATATAAGTATAAATTCTTTTTGTATAAAAGTCAATGCTTTTGTATGAAAAGTATGGTATTTTTCCAATAAAGTATGGTTTTAACAAGGTTTTTTTACTTATTTTTTATTTTATTTTACTTGATTTTTATTTTATTTTTGAATATTTTTTGATAAAACTCTACAAAAAAATAGCTATAGTTTATCCATAGCTACTTATTTATTGTTGAATAATAACAGTTTGAAATTCAAAATGTGCATAATGCTGTCGTGATAAAGTATATTCAAAAATAGATCCATTACTTAAAAAAGAAATCTGTTCTTCTTGAATATAGGGTTCACTTTCTTTTAAACCCAAATATTGCTGTTCTAAAGGTGTTGATAAAGCAGCACTTATTGTCAAATGACAACTTTGAATCTTTAATTTTAACACATTTTCTATATATCCATAAATAGAACCCTTTAGATGCTGTAATTTTAAATTTGGAATGACACTAATAGGAATATACGTAATATCTATCAGATGTGGGACTTTATCTAAAAATCGCAAACGAATAATATGATAAACAAAATCACCAATATCAATTTGTAATTTCTCAGATAAAAGTTCATCTGCTGGTACGACTTCAAATTCCAGAACATCACTTGTCACTTCTTTAATACCTTTATATTGAGCTGTTAACCCTCGCGCTGATTTATTTGTTGCATTTTCCATTAAAGGATCAAAATCTTTAACAAATGTTCCTGCTCCACGTCTACGAATAATGAGCCCTTCCTTAACTAAAATATCTAAGGCTTTTTTCATTGTTTCTTTATTACAATGATAGCTCATACACAAAACATACTCGTAAGGGAGCTTTTGACCAAAAGTATATTCTTGATTCTTTATTTTCTGACGAATATCATCAGCAATATCTCTGTACTTTGCCATAATCTCACCTCACAATATAAAAATACCATACTTTTTATTTAATTTCACGGTTTTTTTATATTTTATTATATTTTCATATTATACAGAACTTTTTTATCAAAAGACATTATCTTTAATTCACCGTCTTCATAAACCCCAAAACTTTTTTGCCCCACTTTAGGCAAAGATATAGAAGAAGGATTAAATAAAACAATACCATTTTCTTCTTCTAAAACAGGTTTATGAAAATGACCATACATAAACACATCGCCTTTTTGTAACATCGGTAGATGTGTTTCATCATAGAGATGACCATGTGTCAAAAAGAAACGATGACCATCAACATATAATTCACTATAATCTCCTCGCATTGGAAATTCCAAAACCATCTGATCCACTTCCGCATCACAGTTACCTCTTACTGCTATAATTCTATCTTTATACTGATTCAATAGTTTCATAACCTTCTGAGGCTGATAACCTTCTGGTAAAGGATTTCTCGGTCCATGATACAATATATCACCTAATATAATTAACTTTTCCATTTTTTCTTCTTCATAAATTCTCATGACTTTTTTTAAATCATCATATGATCCATGAATATCAGAAATAATCATCAACTTCACTTTAATCCCTCCATCTTTACACCAACTGGACAATGATCAGAACCAAAAATATCATTATAAATATATGCATCTTCAATCTGGTCTTTTAAATCATCTGATACAACAAAATAATCAATACGCCACCCAGCATTCTTTTCTCTTGCTTTAAACATATATGACCACCATGAATACTTTTCTAATGTTGGATATTTATAACGGAATGTATCAATAAAACCACTTTCCAATAGTTCAGTAAATTTCTGTCTCTCTTCATCAGTAAAACCAGCATTCTTATGATTTGTTTTATCATTTTTTAAATCAATCTCCTGATGAGCGACATTTAAATCACCACATATCACGACAGCTTTGCTTTGTTTTAACCTACAAACATATTCTCTAAAAGCATCTTCCCAAACTTGGCGATAATCCAAACGTTCCAATCCTCTTTTTGAATTTGGTGTATAAACCGTAACAAAATAGAAATTCTCATACTCTAATGTAATGACACGACCTTCCTGATCATGTTCATCAATACCTAATCCATAAGTGACATTGAGTGGTTCTTTCTTTGTATAGATTGCTGTTCCACTATATCCTTTTTTAATAGCATCATTATAATAAGAAAAATAACCATCAAACTTCAAATCTAATTGATGCTTTTGTAATTTTGTTTCCTGTATTGCAAAAATATCAGCATTAACCGATAAGAAAAAATCCTCAAAGCCCTTATTCAAACACGCTCTTAATCCATTCACATTCCATGATACAAATAACATATTTCCTCCTCCTATAAAAAAAGGGGTTATACCCCCTCTTCCTCAATAGCATATCTTACAATTGTTTTCAATTTATCAACAGGATTCTTTTCTGGGTCATTTAAATAGATTTCATGATGAAATCCACTTAATTTCATCCCTTGAATTGTAATATATTCCATAATCTGTTTGGTTGTATTAATTTCTGTATTATAAGCTCCTTTATGCAACATCTGTACACAACGTCCCTCTTGAAACTTTTTCAGATAAACATCAACAAGATATGGATTATCTTTTTTTAAAGTCACATTTTCTCTTATTGTTTCAAAAGTCTGTTCATCAAGGACTTTTGGTTGAGCTATCATTAAAGTGAATTTAATCATCTTTTTTCTTGTCACATCAAATTGACTATTATCATATGTATCCCACAATCCTTCTAATGGAGAAATCAAATACAATAAATCCATTTTTTCCTTATAATAGTCTTTGATTGCTTTTGATAATATATGTAAAGCTTCCGCTTTTAATTTAAACTCATCAACGTTAGGATTTCCAATTCCATCAACCATTAAAAAATTAAATTCTGGTACATCAACAACATCAATTTTTTTGGTCGAAGCATCATATTGCTTTTTATACTCTCTTCTAATGCCTTCTTTCACTTAAAATCCTCCCTTCACTATCTTCACATTATATATAATTTTCTAAAAAATTTCCACTTCTTTTAGGATTTTTTTATTTTCAAATAACCATTTTTTCATTTTTCACACAAAAAAAGTGATTTTTTTAATCACTTTTCATCCCATAAGATTATCTTATGAGCCTGATTTGTTTTCTTTATATCAATAATTCTTTGATTTTCAGAACCTCTAAATTTTAAACGAATATTCTTTTGATCAACAAGGAAAGGGCCATCAACCAAGATATCTAAATAACTCAAAATTTCATCCGTAACTGCTCCATAGACTCTTCCTCCAGGCTGTAAATCTTCATAAAGATAGCCTGTATAACACCAAATATCCTTATTTGGAAATCTTTCATGAACCTGTCTCAGTAAAGGAAGTAAACCTTCCTGATTGATAAGTTCCATAGGTTCACCACCTAAAAGTGTTAAACCTGCAATATGTTGAGGTGCTAATGCCTGTAATATAAAATCAATCGTGTCTTGTGTAAAATCTTCACCATATTGAAAATCCCAGGCAATCTCATTAAAGCAATCAGGACAACGATGGGTACAGCCTGAAACAAAGAGTGACACGCGCACTCCTGTTCCATTGGCTATATCCACAGTTTTAATTGTTGCATATTTCATTTTTATAAGTGTAGGACACGTTCCTTAATTTCTTGTGTACGTCCCTGATTCCAGAACTGTGTACCAATATATCCGCATGTACGTCTGGCAACACTCATTTTATCTTGGTTTGTATTTCCACAATTTGGACAAACCCAAATTAATTTACCATCTTTATCTTCTTTAATTTGAATTTCACCATCATATCCACATTCCATACAATAATCACTCTTTGTATTCAATTCTGCATACATAATATGTTCATAAATATGTTTCATGACAGCCAATACAGCTTCAATATTATCTTGCATATTAGGAACTTCAACATAACTGATAGCTCCTCCTGGTGACAATTTTTGGAACTGTGATTCAAAAGTCAACTTTGTGAAAGCATCAATTTCTTCAGCAACATTGACATGATAACTATTCGTAATGTAATTTTTATCAGTAACACCTGGAATCTTTCCAAAACGTTTTTGTAAACATTTTGCAAACTTATAAGTTGTTGATTCAATTGGTGTTCCATATAAACTAAAATCAATATTTTCTTCTGCTTTCCATGTTGCACAAGCATCATTTAAATATTGCATAACTTCTAAAGCAAATGGTGTTGCATCAGGATCAGTATGTGATTTTCCAGTCATATATCTCACACATTCGCAAAGACCAGCATATCCTAATGAAATAGTTGAATATCCACCATATAATAATCGATCAATTGTTTCACCTTTTTGAAGTCTTGCTAATGCACCATATTGCCATAAAATTGGAGCAACATCACTGACAGTTCCCTTTAAACGATTATGACGACACATTAACGCTTCTTTACATAAAGCCAGTCTTTCATCCATAATACGCCAGAACTCTTTCATATCACCTTGAGATGAACAAGCAACATCCACTAGATTAATAGTCACAACACCTTGATTAAAACGCCCATAATATTTAGGTTTATTTGTTTCAGGATCCACATAAGGTGTTAAGAAACTACGACATCCCATACATGTATAACAATGTCCTTCATTGTTTTTATCAACTTTCAATTCCAGCATTTTCTTTTCAGAAATATAATCTGGAACCATGCGTTTCGCTGTACATTTTGCGGCTAATTCTGTTAAATACCAATATTTGCTGCCTTCACTAATATTATCTTCTTCCAATACATAAATTAACTTAGGAAAGGCTGGTGTCACATAAACACCTTTTTCATTTTTAACACCCAAAATTCTTTGATTTAATGTTTCTTCAATAATTAAAGCCAAGTCATCTTTAATTTGTCCATCTGGAACTTCATTTAAATACATAAAGACTGTCACAAATGGTGCTTGACCATTTGTTGTCATTAATGTGATAACTTGATATTGAATCATTTGAACACCACGATTAATTTCTTTACGTACACGATATTCAGCCAATTCATTAATCTGTTCTTCACTGACAGGAATATTTTCCTGCTCAAATTCTTCACGGACTTCTTTTCTAAACTTTTGACGACTCACATCAACAAAAGGAGCAAGATGTGACAAGCTAATACTCTGTCCACCATATTGTGAACTTGCAACTTGAGCAATAATCTGTGTTGCAATATTACAAGCTGTTGAAAAGCTCTTTGGTCTTTCAATCATTGTTTCACTAATAACTGTTCCATTTTGTAACATATCTTCCAAATTAACCAAACAGCAATTATGCATATGTTGCGCAAAATAATCTGAATCATGGAAATGAATAATTCCTTCTTCATGAGCTTTCACAATATGTCCTGGTAATAAAAGACGCTTTGTAATATCTTTGCTGACTTCCCCAGCCATATAATCTCTTTGAACACTGTTCACAGTTGGATTCTTATTAGAATTTTCCTGTTTCACTTCTTCATTTGCACATTCAATCAAACTTAAAATCTGTTCATCAGTCGTATTTGATTTACGTACTAATGCTCTCATATAACGATATGTAATGTATTTTCTAGCTACTGCAAAAGCATTTAACTTCATAATTTCATTTTCAACAAGATTTTGAATTTCTTCAACGTTCAATGCTCTTTTCATCTTTTCACATTGATACTTCACATTATTCGTAATATTATCAATATCTTCATCCGACAATCTATCTTTACCAACGACCTCATTATTGGCCTTTTCAATTGCAGCAGTAATTTTAGTCTGATCAAATAGAACTTCCGCCCCATTACGCTTAATAATTTTCATAAAAACCTTTCCTCCCTCGTCATTGTACATGTAAGTTAACTCTAAAAAAAGCAATATGCTCTATAGCTCAACAGTTTTTTGATTTGTTTACAAACAAATCAAAAAACATTGATAAAAACAATGTTTTTTTAGTCTATTTATCTATTTTATGAAAACAACCACAAATATTATAACCGATATTTTTTAAAAGAAAAGACTTGACATGATAAATAATCAATATTTCAGCTCAAATCCTTTTTCCTCTTTTAAAACTTCTAAATCTTCCATGATACATTCATCAATACGTATATATCGTATACTTTTCATATGATTAATAAGCTGCTGAATACGTACCCACTGACCTTGAATACATGCCTCAACATCTCCATTACTCAAATTTCTTACCCATCCTGTTAAATGCAGACGTGTCGCCTGTTGATAAACTGTAATACGAAAACCAACCCCTTGAACACGTCCTTTAAAAATAATATGTTTTCTTACCATAGACTCACCTTCTTTTTCTTATTTTATCATTTTCAATGAATGAAAAAAAGAGAAATCAATACCGATTTCCCTAATCATCTAATCCTTTTTTCTTGTAACCATACATAAAAGCAATAACACCCAAAATAATCCATACGATACAAACAATTATAGCTATCACTGTATCTTGATTAAAGAAAGGCTGCTTTGTTGATAATTGTAAATAAAGTGTTTGGAAAGAGGTTGTTGGAAAAATAACTGCAATCTTTTCAATCATTTCATTCAGTTGACTGAAAATAGGTGGCAACATTAAGAAGATCATCAAAGGTGAACTCAATGTTCCAGCACTCATCTGATCTTTAGAAAGCAAACCTACCAAAGCTCCAAAAAATAAGACACTTAATGATGCTAAAATGTAAAAGATAAGAAAATATACGAAATATCCTATTGGTTCTTGACAAACAAAGAAAATAAGGATTCCATCAATCAACATCAAAACTAATGCAACAAAAGCTTTACTTAACAAAAAATCAGCTGCGCTGACATTAGCCAACATTAACGAACGCAAAGTATGTTTTTCTTTTTCCTCAGCTACCATATTTGCTAAAACATTCAATGGAATAATAGAAATCGTCATAACGATACACATCACAATGACAAAACTTCCTGTTGCTTCTTTAAGAATATCTCCTAATAAAAATTTATACATGACTCCAAATAAAACCGGTAAAGCCAACATTAAAAATACATTTTTATTCACAAAACAATTCTTCAAATCTTTCATAAACAATGCTTTACAAATACGTATATTCATTATGATTCCTCCTTCGTCAATGTTAAAAAGACTTCTTTTAAAGTTGGTTCAATTGAGTGAATCATTAATAATTCATCAATCTGTTCCAATTCCTGCTTTAAAAGCCCTAAATCCAAAGGAATCATATAATCCTGCTGATTTGTTTTAATACGAATCTGTTTCTTAGAATATTTCAGTTTGAGAGCTTCAGGTTGTCCACTTTCAATAATATGTCCATGATTCAAAAAGGCTACACGATGACACATTTCATCTGCTTCTTCCATATTATGAGTTGTTAAAAAGACTGTTGTCCCTTTCGCATTCAGTTTTTTGATGATTTCTCTCACTTCATTTGCTGTGGAAGGGTCCAAATTAGCTGTAGGTTCATCTAAAAATAGAAGTGAAGGTGAATGAATAATTGTTCTAGCAAAGATTAATCGTTGTTTCATTCCTTTGGATAATTGACTGACCAGCTGTTTTTTGGCCTCTAATAAATCCACTTCTTCCAAGACTTTTTCAATACAGCTTTTATCAATACCATAGATTTTTGCAAATAACAACAAATTATCATAAACACTCATCTTTTCATATAAACCACTATTATCACTCATAATCCCTATTTGACTTTTGATTTTTGAAGAAAAAGGACTCTCTTTCAATATCTGAATCTCTCCTCCATCACTTTTTAACTGTCCCGTCAACAATTTAATTGTGGTTGTTTTTCCAGATCCCGAAGGACCAAAAAAAAAAAAAATCTCCCCTTTTCGAACCGCAAAATCACATCCTTGTAAAGCAACAGTTGTCTGAAACCTTTTTGATAGTTGT
>CALVFK010000061.1 GCA_944326805.1 uncultured Massilimicrobiota sp.
TGTACAACAGAGAACAGTGTTGTTTATACAAAAATCTTAACAGACTTTGAAAGAATCGGAGATCATGGATTAAATATTGCGAAAGGTTTCTATAAAGCCAGAGAAGCTATGAAAGCAATGAAGATGATTGATGGGATGAAGTAAAAAAGCAGGAGAGACCTGCTTTTTTAAATGAAAGATATAAAAGTAAAGGGGTTACATTCTTTGATGGTTTTTTGCTTTTTTTTATGGTATACTTGGAATGGTTAAGAGTCATATATATGTAACAGAAAGGATAATATTATGGAAGAAACTGCTGTAAGAATGAAAGCGTATGCTGTGACGTTTAATGAAATTAGGGTATATTTATCTAAAGGGTATTATAATGGGATTTGTAGTCAGTTTTATATTAAGAATATTGAAAATGATGAGTTAATACCATTAAGTGGTGATTCGTTAAATAATAGTGGAAATAGTGATTATCAAGAATATGTTTTTCATACCAATTTTACAATGGGAAAGGTTTATAAGATTGTTGATGCTTATGGATTAAGCTGCTATCTTGATTTTTCAAAGCTTTCTATGTGTGAGGAATTTGATGAATTATATTTTTATGATCGTGATGATTTAGGAAATCAATATACAAAAGAAAAAACAACATTTAAAGTATGGGCACCCCTTGCGACAGGTGTTATTTTAAAGGTAATGAAGTGGAGTGGGGAAACAGAACTGTTTCCAATGAAAAGACAAAAGAAAGGTGTTTATTTTGCTGAGGTTCATGAAGATTTAGAGTTAGAACAATATGTTTATCTGATTCGTCATACAAATAGTTATGAAGTCACAACAGATCCTTATGCTTATTCTTCATCTTCTAATGGACATGCAAGTATCATTATTGATTTAAATACAGTTCCATGTCGTCATTTTCAGTTACCACCATTAAAAAAAATGACAGATATGATTATTTATGAAACAAGTGTCAGAGATTTTTCAATGTCATCTACAAGTGGGATGAAAAATAAAGGAAAATTTTTAGCTTTTACTGAACTCAATACATCAACAGATAGTGGAAATCCAACAGGATTGGATTATTTATCATGTTTAGGGATTACTCACTTACAGTTGATGCCAATTGCTGATTTTGCGACAGTGGATGAAAAGAATCCTCTAGAACTTTATAACTGGGGATATGATCCTTTAGCCTATAATGTCACAGAAGGAAGTTATGTGACAGATCCGGACGATGGATATATGCGTATTACAGAAGCTCAGCGCATGATTGAAGCTTTGCATTCACGTGGAATCCGTGTTGTCATGGATGTTGTTTTTAATCATATGCATGATGTTAATATCAATGCTTTAGAAAGAACGGTTCCACATTATTTCTTTAGAAGAAACGAAGATGGAACGTTATCTAATGGTTCATGGTGTGGTAATGATTTAAATACAACAGCTTTGATGTGTCGTAAATATATTTTGGATATGTGTAAACGTTGGCAGGTTTTATATGGTATTGATGGTTTCCGTTTTGATTTGATGGGGATTATCGATCAAGAAACAATTAAACTTGTAGATGCTCAAGGTAAAGCTATAGATCCTTCATTTGTTGTTTATGGAGAAGGGTGGAATATGGCTACAGCGTTAGATGAATCCATGCGTACAACGATTCAAAATAATCATAAGACACCTTATATTGGTTTCTTTAATGATTTCTTTAGGGATACTTTAAGAGGAACAAATCAGATAGAAACAAAAGGATATTTTTCTGGTGATACGTATAAGACAAACGATGCAATGAAAGCAATATGTAATTTAGATATGTTTGCGAAAATTACGCAATCAATTAATTATGTGGAATGTCATGATAATGCGACATGTTATGATAAGTTACAGATTTCTAATTATGATGAATCTGAAAAAATGAGAAAAAGACGTGCTCGTTTAATGATGGCTGCTGTTATTTTATCACAGGGTGTTCCTTTCTTGCATAGTGGACAGGAATTTTTCAGAACAAAAGGTGGTCTTTCTAATACATATAATGCTGGAGATCAGGTGAATGCATTAGATTGGAATCGTAAGGATATGGAAATTGATACAACACAGTTTGTACAGTTTTTAATTCATTTAAGAAAAAATAATCCTTGTTTTAGATATGGAAGTTATGATATGATACGTAAAAATGTCAAAACAGAAAATATTAATCATCGTATGATTAAATATTCATTACATCAAAATGAAGGTGAATATCAAGATTTTATTATTTATTTCAATGCTTCTTTAGAAACAATTTCTGTTGATGTAGAAGATGGTTTTACACTGTTATATCATAGTGAAAAAGGTAAAATATTAGATCATCATTTAGATGTCAATGGTGTTTGTTGTGCGATATTAGTAAGATAGGAGTTGTTTATGAAATTAATTGTTGGATTAGGAAATCCGGGCAAAGAATATACATCTACAAGACATAATGTAGGATTTATGGTTATGGATGCATTGGCAGATTATTGGCATGTATCAATCAACACAAAGAAATTTAAAGGTGAATATGTCAAAGTGAAGTATCAAGGTGAAGATGTGATATTACTGAAGCCATTGACTTATATGAATAATTCAGGTGAATCTGTGATTCAAGTTATGAATTTCTTTAAAATAGATGTTGATGATTTAATTGTTATTTATGATGATATGGATATGCCAACGGGAAAATTGCGTTTAAGACAAAGTGGCAGTGCAGGAGGGCATAATGGGATGAAAAGCATTATTGCTCATGTGGGAACACAGAATTTTAAACGTATTCGTGTAGGTATTGATAAACATGCTTATATACCTGTTGTTGATTATGTTTTGGGGCGTTTTACTAAGGAGCAGCAGCCATTGATTGAAAAAGGAATTCAAGATGCAAAAGAGGCTGTTATAACGATTCTTGATAAAGATTTTACTGCTGCTATGAATGCCTATAATTAGGAGATGATAAGATATGAAGAAGATTATTCAGGTTTTAAAAAATAATCCAGCATATCTTGCAATGGTCAAAGGAAAAGGCGAGATTGTTGTATCTCACGCTAGCGATGAGGCGATCCTTATTGCTAGTGCTTTTTTCACTTGCCCAAAAATGATGCTGGTTATTAAAGATAGTTTATATCAGGCACAACTTTTATATCAGGAACTCTATCCTTTACTCCATCAAAAAGTTGTCTTTTTCCCATGTGATGAATCTTTGCGTGTTGAAGCTCTGGCTTCTTCTCAAGAACTTGTAGGAGAACGTATTCATGCATTATCAAAGATTTCTTCACAACAGCCTCTGGTTGTGATTTGTCATACACAAAGTTATTTACGTTATTTACCACATCCTCAAATCTTTAAAAAACATACTCTGCATTTAGAAGTAGGAATGACGATTGATCCACTTTTTTTAAGAGAAAAGTTGATATATAGTGGTTATCAGATGATACAAAGGGTGGATGAACCTTTCTATTATTCTAAACGTGGTGGAGTTATTGATGTTTATTCTATTCAATATGATAATCCTATTCGTATAGAATTTTTTGATGATGAAATTGAAAGTTTACGTTTCTTTGATAAAAATACGCAGCGTTCTTTAGAAAACGTGAAAGATGTTCTGATTTTACCAGCTACAGATATTCTTTATGATGATCGGGATATTGAAAATGTGATTTCACAGATAGAAATGATGAAAGAACAGACAGATTGTGAAGACTATCAAGATGAATTGGATGAAGATATTTCTATTGATATAGAAGCGATTAAAAATCATCAAAGCACATCCCGTCTATATCAATATATGGGATTGTTTCCAACATCTACGACGTTACGTTCTTATTTTGATGATGTGCTGATTTTAACATCCAGCCAAGAAAAAATAAAAACTGTCTATCATCAATATGTAGAAGAAACATTTTATTATTCTCATGAATTACAAAGTATGGGAAAAATGGTTAAAGGACTTTCTTTATTTCATGAATTACCTTCATTATTGACGAAATCAGATATTGATTTTTTAGATTTCAGAGAGAATGAAAAACAAATTGTCTTTTTCACAAGAGAAGTCCAATTATCTTTATTAAATGAAACACAACTGATTCAACAGATTAAAGATTATTTAGCTCAAAATACCATTTTAATGTGTCTGGAAAATAGTCACCAAATTCAAATGATGACAGATTTACTAGAACAGCATCAATTAAGTTATACTTTGATTGGTCATGATGACCATATTTATCAAGGTATTAATATTTATATGGGTGAACTTTCAACAGGTATTGATTTTTGTGAAGAACATGTTGTCTTAATGACAGAAAAAGAATTATTTAAAGTCAATACCCAAAAGAAAAAAGGCTATATTAAATATAAAGATGCTAAAATTATTAATGATTATACGGAATTAAATATAGGTGACTATGTTGTTCATGATACTCATGGGATTGGGCAATATATGGGAATTAAAACATTGGAAGTTAAAGGTTCTAAGAAAGATTATTTATATATTGCCTATAAAGGAAATGATACTTTATATATACCTGTAGAAAACTTTAAACTGGTTAGAAAATACGCATCAAGAGATGGAAAAGTACCAAAGATTCATTCATTAAATAGTACTGAATGGCAAAAGGCAAAACAAAAAGTCAGAAAGAAAGTGGATGATCTGGCAGATCGTTTAATTGAAATTTATTCTCAAAGAATGAAACAGCCTGGTTTTGCTTTTCCAAAAGACGATGCTTTGCAGATACAGTTTGAAGAATGCTTTGGATATGAATTAACTCCAGATCAAAAAGAAGCTGTTAAAGAAATTAAAGCAGATATGGAAATGCCTCGTCCTATGGATAGATTATTATGTGGAGATGTAGGATTTGGAAAAACAGAAGTTGCTTTACGTGCTTGTTTTAAAGCTATTTTAGGTGGTAAGCAAGTTGCTTTTCTATGTCCCACAACAATTTTATCTTCGCAGCATTATCATACGATGATGAAACGATTTGAAAATTTTCCTGTTCAAGTTGCTTTATTAAATCGTTTTACTTCTACCAAACAAAGAAAACAGATTTTAGAAGATGTAAAAGAGGGGAAAATTGATTTATTAGTAGGCACACATCGTATTTTATCTAATGATGTTGTATTTAAAGATCTTGGTTTATTATGTATTGATGAAGAACAACGCTTTGGGGTCAAACAAAAAGAAAAGATTAAAGAAATACGAAAAACAATTGATGTCTTAACCTTAACAGCGACACCTATACCAAGAACTCTACAAATGTCTTTAATGGGAATTCGTGGTTTATCGCAAATTGAAACACCTCCATTAAATCGTTTACCAGTCCAGACTTATGTGATGGAAAAGAACCCGCAGTTAGTGAAACAAGTGATTGAAAGAGAGTTAGGAAGAAAAGGGCAGGTATTCTATTTACATAACCAGACTGCCAATATTGAAAGTGTCGCTAATGAAATTGCCAGATTAGTGCCACAGGCGCATATTGGAATTGGACATGGAAGAATGAGCAAAGATGAACTTGAAAAAGTCATGCAGTCATTTGTTGATCATGAATATGATATTCTTGTGTGTACAACGATTATTGAAACAGGAATTGATATTCCTAATGCCAATACAATTATTATTGAAAATGCCGATCGTTTTGGATTATCTCAATTGTATCAGATTAAAGGACGTGTGGGGCGTAGTGAACGTTTAGCCTATGCTTATTTATTATATGCGAAAAATAAACAAATGAATGAAGAAGCAACAAAACGTTTAAAAGCAATCAAAGAATTTGCTCAATTAGGTAGTGGTTATAAAATCGCTATGCGTGATTTATCAATTCGAGGATCAGGTGATATACTAGGAGGAGAACAGGCTGGTTTTATTGATACAGTTGGATTTGACATGTATATGAAGATTCTTCAGGAAGCCATTGATGAAAAAACGGGTGAGAAAAAAGAGGAACAGGAAATACCAGTTCAAAATGTTCCAGTAGATGGTTATATACCAGAAAACTATGTAGAAAATGATATGGAAAAATTAAATCTGTATCAACGTATTTATAAAGCACAGCACTTAACACAGTTACAGGCACTTGAAAGTGAATTAAAGGATTTATATGGAACATTACCAAGAGAAGTTCAAAATATTGTATTAAAACGTCAATATGAAATCTTATGTACTGAACCATTTATTGATGAGGTCAAGGAAACAGGCAGTGATATTCAATTGATGCTGACACAGGAGTTTTCTTCACATGTTGCTGGAGATCAGCTTTTTGAATTAGTCAATCGTTTATATGACAAACCACAATTAAAATATATTAAAAATGAAATTGTTATTGTCATATCTACAACTGGAAAATGGTTACCACATACAATAGAATTATTGAATGAATTAAAGAAAATGAATGAACAATCATTTCATATTAAAAAATAGTCAATAATAGGATAAGATCTATATCTTTTCATATGATAACTAAAAAACGGAATCAAAACAATGATTCCGTTTTTACATAACAAGCTTTATTGAATTTTTCTATCTTTTAGAAATCTTTTTAAAAAGAAAGCTAAAAAATAGGGGAAAGTATAGAAATATTCATTGAATCCAATGTTTTTATTTGCAAACTTGATTCCATAATGAATATCTGAATATTGATCATCTTTGATCATTTTATTAAGAGATATTGTTGCTTGATCATTCGCTTTCACTTCTATAGGAACCAAGGACTGACTATCTCTTACCATGAAATCCATTTCAATGGTACTTTTTTCATTTTTATAGAAATAGAGTTGATATCCCTGTTTGACAAGCATTTCAGCAACAACATTTTCATAGATTGAGCCTTTATAAGTATTGAAATTTTTATTCACACGAAGATCTTCTTGAGCTTCTTCATCTAGCGAACCTATTAATAAACCGGTATCTCCAAAATATAACTTGTAGTTATGAGGATTATAATTCCCTTTCAATGGTAATTCAGGAACTTCCATACAATGACAAACATTAATGATCCCAGCATTTGATAGCCAATCAACAACACCAATATAGTCCCTATTTCTCGCATTTCTTTTTATTTTAGAAATTCTAAATTTCTTATTATCACTTCCTAAAAACACAGGTATTTTTCTATAAACATCTAATATTCTTCCTTTGTCTAATCCTCCAGCATATTTTGTTATATCTTCTTCATAATCCAGTAAAAGTTGTTTTTGTAATTGAAGTGTACCACTATAATTCTTTTGATTGACAAAGGTAAAAACAACTCTTGGCATTCCACCTAATACCATGTATTCTCTAAAATTTTCAAGAAGAACATTGTATTCTACAGTTGATAAAGGCTGAATATGAAGCATTTTCTGATAAAAACCTTCAATTTGCTCATCACTATATCCTTTAGCCCATAAAAATTCTTCAAAATCTAAGGAATACATTTCATAATCCTGCTTATAACCAACACTATTCGATTCAATTTCTTGATAATTGATTCCCATGAGAGAGCCAGAACAAATAACATCATATCTTCCATCTATATGAAAGGATTTTAAACTTGTCGCACAGTTGATACAATCCTGTATTTCATCAAAGAAAAAGAGTGTTTCATTTTCAATAAACTGAAATTCAGGATTCATAAGGGAAATATTTTTTATGATTTTGTCAACATCAAAACTGTCATCAAATATAGTTTTGTATTGTTTTTGTAAAACAAAATTAATCTCTATAACAGACTTATAATGTTTTTTTGCAAAATGTTCTATAGCTTCTGTTTTCCCTATTTGGCGTGCTCCTTTTATAATTAAAGGATATTTGCTTTCTGATTTTTTCCAGTCCTCTAGAAACTTATCAACTTTTCTTCTTAACCTTTTCATAAATTCACCTCATTTGATTATAAATTCATTTTAACACGAAATTCATGCTATTTTCAATGAAATACGCACATTTTTCCGGCTGTTTATATGCCTTATATTCACATTTTTCCGACAATATTTTCTATTATCTATCACAATTTTCCAATTATAATCAAAAAAATTGTTAAATGAATAGATTTCCATATAAAATATAACCGTTTATTACAAAAAAAGAGCTTAAAGAAATAACTCATAAAAAGTTATTTCGTATCGCTCTAATCATTTTGATAATTATCAATGATTTCATCAATATCAATACCTAATTGAAAACCTAAAGTGAAGTAATCATCAATTGCATTTTGATAATCATCACTAGCATATTGATTTTGTACATTTAAAATAGATCGATGAATTTTAAAGAATAAAGAATAGATATCTAAGTTTTCAGGAATTTCTGTATGATTTTTAATACTATCAATACGAAGTTCATATCCTATTGACATCAACATTGTTAAACCTTCAAGATATTTTTCTAATAGTTGTTGATGATTGATAGGTTCTTCTTTTTCCCAAAATAAATAACAGCGAGATTCTAAAGAAACCTCTGATAAATCATGTAAAAAAGCAAGGATTTTCTGATTGATTCTTTTTGTATTCAGGATCTCATTTTTTGCTGTTTGAATTTCTCTGTTGACATAAACTTGATAGAGTTTAGCGACATCATTCATATTTTACCACCCCTTATTATTATCATACTCCAATATGAATAAAATTTGAATTGCTGATATTTAAAAAATTATAATATATGAAATTAATATAAACTATTTGAAAATGAAAAAATCTTAATATATACTGTTGAAATGAAAGAGGGGAAACACTATGATAAGAATTTTTATTAATATCTCTATTTATATCATTGTTATAGCGTTAATTATGTATATTATATATTGCTTATATAATTACATATTAAAAAAAGATTTTTTAAATACATACCATATTGGAAAATTGCCATCGGGCATTGTAATCAGAAAATGCAATAATGAAAACGAAAAGAATCATTATGAATTGGAGTATCCTTATTGGTCAGTAAGTAAAAAAGATGGTACAGCTGATAAAAGGGTTAAGAATAATTCTATTATTTGGAGAAAAAGCAAATTATATATTGGACATTATTTAGTTTATTCAAAAAAACCTTATGAATTGCTTGTGGTTGTGAAAGATTTACGTCATTTAGGAATAGAAATATCTATGTGTAAAGAAGAAAAGGAAAAATATTTTCGTATTTTAAAAAGAAAACAGACTTTTTGTCTTAATAATAGTGTTCAAAAGATTGTAGACTATTTTGTAAATAAGCCTACTGATTTTGAAAATCTTTGCGCTCAAGTATATGAAACTATGGGATATAATGTACAAATTACACCTCCGACTAATGATGGAGGATATGATTTAGTAATGATGAAAGATGATGAAAAGACAATTGTTGAATGCAAATGTTATTCAATAAATCATAAAGTTGGACGACCAAGTATTCAAAAAGTTGTAGGTGCAAATAATGTAGTATTAGCTGATCATGTTATTTTTATTACAACAAGTGACTATAGTGCGGCTGCAATTTCATATGCAAAAGAAGCAGGGGTAGAACTTATCAATGGTATGGATTTTATAAATATTTTGGAGAAATATGGGTTTATGGATCAAAATGATATAGAGGTTGATGCTTCTGAGTATCAGCTGAAAAATATAGATTTATATCCTTATGTACCTAATGACATTTATGAAAAATTTTTTAGATAGAATGTAATAAAGAATATTTTATGTTTTAAGTTTTCAATTTGATATAGTCAATGCCGATATAAATTCTTTCATAATAATGTGAAAGTTTTATATCGGCATTTATGATAAAATGAGAATGAATTTATCATAATATATGAAGATGTTCCAATAAAATTTTTAATCCCATACAAATTAAAATGATACCACCAGCGATTTCAGCTTTGGCTTTATACTTCATACCAAAGACATGTCCAATTTTAACACCAGCCATTGAAATGATAAAAGTTGTTATAGCAATGATGGAAATCGCAATGAAAATATGAACATTTAAAAAAGCAAAAGTGACACCAACAGC
>CALVFK010000062.1 GCA_944326805.1 uncultured Massilimicrobiota sp.
TTAGACGTTGTGACGATTGGTGGTGGAATCAGTCAACAGCCTTTATTTATTCAAACAATTCAAGAACAATTTCACATTTTAAGAGAACGCTATAAAGAAGATAATCATGAACCTGTCATTAAAGCCTGTCAATATCAAAACGAAGCCAATTTACTTGGGGCTTTATATACGCATATTACAAAAAAAGAAGATTAAATCTTCTTTTTAAAATAATCTCGTACATATTGCTGATCATGGGTTAACTGTTGAATTAAAGCTTCTTTAGATGAAAAAGCTTGTTCCTTACGAATCAAATCATGAAATTCAACATAAACATCATACCCATAAATGTCTTGATCAAAATCTAAAATATTAACTTCCAGAGATGCTTTTTTTAAAGCATGGAAAGTTGGATTATAACCAATATTACACATACCCAAATAAACATCTTGATTAATATAAACTTTTACAGCATAAACCCCTCCACATGGTAAAAAATAAGAATCATAATCGATATTAGCTGTTGGAAAGCCTAAACCATGTCCAATATGTCGTCCATGAATGACATGACCATGAATGCAATAATGACGTCCTAATAATTCATTTAAATCTTGAACCTGTCCATTTTCAAGATGATGACGAATACGTGTAGATGAAATTTTTTCGCCTCTATAAAGCACTTCGTCAATAACACTGACATCTAAATGAGGATTGTTTCTTAATGTCTGGCTATCACCTTGATTTTGACAGCCAAAATGAAAATCAAAGCCACAAACAACATGACGAATACCACAGTCAACTAAATACTGCTTTATGAATTCCTGTGGTGATAAGGCTGCCACTGTTTTTGTAAACTCAATCACAAACAAATAATCAAAACCTCTTTTTTCTAAAATATGCTGACGATCTAGAATAGATGTCAGATATTTTTCTTCTTTCCATTTTCCTAAAACATATAATGGATAATGATCAAAGGTAATTAATGCTTTACGATAATTCTTTTCTTTAGCGACACGTTCCACCTCATGAACCAATGCCATATGACCAAGATGCAAGCCATCAAAAAAACCAATAGCTCCAACAATCGACTGTGATTGATGAAATTGTTCTCCTTCTTTTAAATAAATAACTTCCATTAAAATAACCCTCTTATACTTTTTAAATAACCCGTTCCATCAGGACCATACACAGCTAAAACTTGCCCCTCTTGATTGCAGACAACAACTTGATGGTCTATATCACTTTTTATTTTCTTCCCATGATAAACAATTTGAGCATCCTCAACAACATAGTGTTCAAAATGTTGGAAAGCTTCCTCTAGACTTAACATATGATAATGTCCCTGTTCAATATCTTCCAATGAAAAACAGTTTTCTAATCGAAAGTGACCTGAGGCTAAACGTACCAATTTTTGCATATGTGCAGGATAGCCTAATTTTTGACCAATATCTACACATAATGATCGAATATAAGTACCTTTAGAACATTGAACACGAAAAGTGATGAACTGATCATGTTGATCTATTAATTTTATACGATGAATGACAATAGAACGTGGCTGAACTTCTACTTTTTCATGATTTCTGGCATATTCGTATAATTTTTTTCCATTGACTTTAATAGCTGAATACATCGGTGGTAACTGTTCTTGTAAACCAACAAAAGATTGTAAAACATTATCAACATTAAAAACACCTTGAAATGTTTTTTGGTCAACAACTTGACCACTCGCATCATATGTATCAGTTGCCTGTCCCAGTACCAGTGTTGCCTGATATTCCTTTGTTTCACTCATCAAAAACTGTAAAGCCTTCGTAGCTTTGCCGATGCATAATACAAGTACCCCTGTAGCTTCTGGATCTAACGTTCCACAATGTCCTACTTTTTTTGTATGAAAAATCTTTCTAATACGGTTAACGACATCATGACTGGTCATCCCTGCCGGCTTATGAACCAATAAGACTCCATCCATTTCAATTCCTCCTTATCACAAGATAGAAAACTGAGTCTGAAGACTCAGTTATTTTATTTCACGATAAATCTTGTTTAATGTAATATCAAAAGTCGCTTCTTTACCAGCCAATTCAGCAACATATTCTTCTGGGAAAGTGACAGTAATTGTTTTTTCTTCATTCAATTTCATACCAACAATGCCATCTTCAAAACCATCAATCATAGTATCAGAGCCTAATCTTAGTTCATATCCCTCTCCACTGCCACCATCAAAGACTTCTCCATCTAATTTTCCAACAAAATCAATATTTACATAATCGCCATTTTGAGCAACTTTCTCTTGTGATGCGGTGTCTGTATTTTGAGATGAACATCCCATTAACAATGATACAATACATAAACTTGAAAATAACTTTTTCATTCTGCCCTCCTACTTATGGTTAATTACATAATAGTTTTTCTTACCACGTCTAATCACAGTTGCCTGTTTTCCAAACGCATTTTCTTTTTTCACAACAAAACCAACATCCGTTATTTTTTCTCCATTGACAAGAACTGACCCACCAGTTACAAACTGACGTGCTTCTCGATTTGATGATGCTGCACCAACTTTAACCAAAGCGTTTAAAATCTGTGTATCTTCTTCCATATCTATGCTTGGAACTCCATGGAAACAAGATTTGACCTGTTCTAATGTTAAATCTTGTATTTTTCCAGAAAATAACATCTGACTGATGTCCAAAGCTTCTTGATAAGCATCTGCTCCATGAATAAAAGTAATCACTTCTTTCGCAAGCGCTTTATGTGCCTCTCTTAAATGAGGTTGTGTTTTGTTTTTTTCTTCTAATGCTTCAATTTCTTCTTTAGATAAGAAAGTTAAGAATTTTAAATAATCAATAACCTTATCATCTTCTGAATTAATAAAGAACTGATACATTTCATATGGTGATGTTTTACGACGATCCAACCAGATTGCCTGACCATTTGTTTTTCCAAATTTTGTCCCATCAGATTTTGTAAGTAACGGCATTGTAAAGCCATAAGCTTCTTTTCCTGTTTTCTTACGAATTAATTCAATACCAGCCGTAATATTTCCCCATTGATCTTGTCCAGCCACTTGCATATGACAATCTTTATTTTCATATAGCCAGTAAAAATCCATAGCCTGCATAATCATATAAGAAAATTCTGTATAAGTAATACCTAAATCCAATCTTCTTTTAACAATATCTTTATTTAACATATAGTTGACATTGAAATATTTTCCATATTCTCTTAAAAAATCAATAAAATTTAAATCTTTAGACCAATCATAATTATTGACAACTTCAAAACCAAATAAATCCTGTGCCTGTTTTTTTAAACAATCAAAATTATGTTGCACCTCTTCTTTTGTAATCATTGGTCGTTCAGTATCTGGTTTAGGGTCACCAATCAATCCCGTTGCCCCACCAACAAGCAAAATAGGATGATGTCCTGCTTCCTTTAATCTTTTACTAATCAAAAAAGATGAAAAATGTCCAATATGCAAACTATCACCTGTAGGATCTGTTCCTATATAGAAAGTCATTCCTCCATTATTCAGTTTTTCTTCAATATCAGGTGAACTGACATCTTTAATTAAACCACGCCATACCAATTCATCATAAATTTTCATATATATCCTCCTTATCATAAAAAAAGAATTCATCACAAAGGACGAATTCTCGCGGTACCACCTTTATTTATGCCTTAGCATACACTCTTTATTGATAACGATGTTGCCACCGGCTAAACTTTGCATTTAGCTGCTCCAAAGTGTATTCATTATAAACAATGGTCTATTTTCACCAGCCATAGACTCTCTATTTCATCCATTTATAACTACTTGTCTTCTTCAACGCTTATGTATATAATATGCGATTTTTAAATCGAAGTCAACTTAAAATTTTATTTTGCATTTTGATTAATAAATTCAACAGACGTTTTAGAATAAACAATTTTTTGAGCCTGATATAAACTAAAGTAACCAGATAACACATAACAAAAAGCAATCACAATAGCCATCGCTGTTAAATATTGAATACCAAACATTTCAGCTCCCAGCATAAGACTTGTCAGTGGCGAATTAATGACACAGCAAAACATTCCTACAATTCCAATAGCAGCTGTTAAATGCGGGTTCATACCCAACAACAAACCTAAAACATAACCCAGTGTTGAACCGATGACAAAGGTAGGAACAATTTCTCCACCTTTAAAACCACAGCCTATCGTAATAGCGGTAAATAATGCCTTCATTAAAAAATCATAAGGAAAAACTTCTTGATATAAAGCGGCTTCTACAACATCCATTCCTGCACCTAAATAGCGTTGTTTAAAAAAGATCACAAGAATCATCAATAATGCTGCTCCAGCTAAAACACGTATATAAGGATTATGAAAATACTGATGAAACCATTTATGACTATAATGCATCATTAAAACAAAAAGAATGGAAAAAGTCGCAATCAACAAAGCAAAAATAACAAGCTGAAAACATGATAATGGTGTTAACTGAAAAGGCAGATTCAATGAGTAAAACGTTGACTGACAACCAAAACATTGAGCAATACCAAATGAAATTAAACTGCTGCATAAACAAGGGACTAAAGCAGCATAATAGAAAACACCAACACTGACAACTTCCATCGAAAAAAGGGTCGCAGTCAATGGTGTTCCAAAAAGCGCAGAAAAGACAGCACTCATCCCACACATAATTAACATCGACATTTCTCGTTCATCAGCATGAATGATTTTTCCAAAAGTTGTCGCCAAAGAACCACCAATCTGTAAAGCTGCTCCTTCTCTCCCACTTGAGCCACCAAACAGATGTGTAATAACCGTTGCTAAAAAGATTGCCGGAGCCAGTAATACAGGCACATGATCTTGTTGACGAACAGATTGAATGATAGTATTCGTACCAGGTTCATGAACAAGATGAACAAGACGATACAGATAAACAATCGCCAATCCACCCAATGGTAAGCCCCATACAATCCATGAATGACTCATACGAAAATCTGTCACATAATCAATCGCAATATGAAACAAAGCCCCTACAACTCCACAAACAACACCTAAAACCATCGCAATACATAACCATTTACAAACAAAACATATATTCAATTTTAAATCCATAAAAAATTGTTTCATATACATAGTGCATTCCCCTTTGAAAAAAACTTCTAAATAACTTAGAAGTCTTTCTTTGTTGTCGCACGTGGCATCAATAGATGTTGAATAACCACAGCCTTATTTTCAATTTCTTCTTCATTCAAAATCTTTGTCAGTAAACGTACAGCTAAAGCCCCCATGTCATAAACAGGAACATGAATAGATGTGAGTGATGGTCGACAAATCAAAGCGTAGCTTGTATTCATCATACCAATAACTTCCATTTCATCTGGAACCTGAATACCATTATCAAGCGCTGCATTCACTACAGCAACAGCTTCTTTATCATAACTTGTAAAAACCAAATCATGGCGATGACTTTGGAAATATTCTAAAAACTGTGGATAGCTTTTTTCATAATGTGAAGAAGTACGCATAACCTGTTTTTCCAAATCAAAAGTCAGTTGATATTTTTGATACGCTTCTTGAATCCCCACAATCATTTCTTCAATATTAATTAAATTCTGTTTTGGAGAAACAAATAAAATATCGCTTTTTCCTTTTGCCAGATAACGATCAACAACTTCATAAGCTATCTTTTTTGCATCAGCAAAAATTGAGCCCATATATTCCCCAGTTACATTTGTCCCAATAACAACAGCTGGTATTTTATATTTATTAACCAATGCAATTTCTTTTTCAATCTCTTCATTATTAAATAAAATAACACCGTCTGCGCGTGATTTAACAACTTTTTCAATAACTGTTTCAATAGGGTTTCCATCTCCTATTTCATCTGTTGTATAAATACTCACATTATAATCCAGACGACGACTTGTATCACCAATCCCACCAATCATATCCTTAACATGCGCAAATAAAGATTGTGGAAAAACAATTGCAATCGTAGTTGTCTTGCTTGTCGCAAGTCCTCTGGCAATTTCATTAGGTTTGAAATCTAAACGTTGAATAGCTTCAAGAACTTTATCTCGTGTTTTTGGCTTCACAACACTAGACCCATTAATAACACGTGATACAGTTGCCAGAGAAACACCTGCTTCTCTAGCAACATCATAAATTGTAATATTTTTACCCATAATTAATCTTTAATCTCTTCAATCATTTCATCTAATTTTTCTTCAACATCTTCGATTTCATCTTCAAAAGCTTCAAAATAGTGTTCATCTACAGATGAATCTAAAACCTTTGTCTTGACCTCATCAATTTTATCATTCACTTTTTTTGTTAAATCAACAACACCTTCACGAATTGTTAAATACTGATCACTTTCTTTCACTTTTCCAGCAAACTCTTCTAATTTTGATTCCAATTCACTCATTTTTTCTCTTGTTGTTGCTTTAAAAGTATCCATATCAAATTCATCAACTGATTTTTTAACATTCTCAATTGTCTGCCCTAACAATGCTTCAAGATCTTCTTTTGTCATATTCTTTAAATTGTCATAAGCTTTTAAAGACTCACGTTTAATATCCTCTCTTAATTCACTACCCTTTTTAGGAGCTAACAATAAACCTGCAACCGCTCCAATTCCTAAACCAACTAAAAATTTTCCAAATTTCATTTTTCTATCACCTTTCTTTTTCTATTTTTTTCTTCTTATCAAAGAAGTTAAAAACCCTAAAACACCAAATAATCCAGACTTCATACCACCTCTAGAAAAGATACCACTGACTAATTCTACAGGTGCATTCAACATTTCCATCTTATTATTGACATCATCTAAAATATGATCAACTTTTTGTATTGTTGTTTCCAACATTGTCATCAAAACAGTTGTTTCCTTAACAGCTAAAGACATTCTCATCAACAGCAAACCTAAACTCAAAAGAGCAAAAGCCCCTGATAAGATCAAAATGCAAAAACAAATTAATTGTGCATCCATAAATTCTCCTTTCTGGCATTTTTCATATTATACCATAAATAGTCTATGAAGAAAAGGATAAGCCTAATGAGATTCCTTATAAGCAATCACTTGATCTTCCAATTTATAAATATCCTTGCTGCTCATAAAGAGGTAAACGACATTATCATATTGACTTAATAGTTTAACTGCATCTTCATCTTCATGAATGACTTGAGCACGAGGATTATATTTGGCAATATCATAAATATCAATATCAATTCCTGGTTCCTTCTTTGCGTTTTCTGGAAAATGAACAAAGAAAGGATAGTCAGCCAAGTCCATAGCCTGGGCAAATTCTTTCGCAAATCTCAATCCTCTTGAAAAACGATCAGGCTGGAATATTGCGACAATCTTTTTGTGTGGATAGCGTGAACGTGTCGCTTCAATGACATAACGAATCGCAGTTGGATGATGAGCATAATCGTCCACATAAATATTATTCCCAGAAGTTTTGACTGTATAACGACGTTTGACACCATCAAATGTCGATAAACGTTCTTGAATATAATCAGCACTCATATTTTCCAGATAACCTAAAGTAATAACAGCTAAAGAATCATATAACATATGCATTCCATAAAATGGTAAAGCAAAATGTCCAAATAATTCTTTATGAATATAAACATCAAAAGACAGACCATGATCATTATTGATAATATTTTTGGCAATCACATCATTTTTTTCACCCGTTCCAAATTTTAAAACACGTTTTTGATAATGCAGATGTGGTAAATGTGGATCATCACCCCAAATAATCACAGTATCTTTCACCTGATTAGCATATTGTTCAAATGACTTTTCATACTGTTCCATAGATTTAAAATAATCCACATGATCCATTTCAATATTATTGATGATCGCATAAGTTGGATAATAATGTAAAAAATGATCCTGATATTCACATGTTTCCGCAATGAAATATTTACTATCTTCAACTGCATGCCCAGTTCCATCACCAATTAATACAGATGTCTTATCAAATTCCTTAAACAAATGATAAGCCATTCCTGTTGTTGTTGTTTTCCCATGTGTCCCAGCAACACCAATAGAAATATACTGATCCATTAAATGTCCTAAAAAATCATAATAAGTATGTGTTTTGACATTAGGATTATCTATTGCTGCTTTCACTTCTTCATTTGTTTCATCAAAAGCATTCCCAATAATCACATCATAACCATCATGAATATTATTTTTATTAAAAGAGTAAATAGGAATCCCTCTTTTTCTTAATTCTTCTTCAATAAAAATATATTTATCAATATCACTTCCTGCCACTTCATATCCTAAATCAAATAAAATCGTCGCAAGAGAAGCCATTCCAGAACCTTTAATTCCAATAAAATAATACATACTCTTATTCACCTCGTCTTTTATTCTAGCATAAATTTAAAAAAAAGTATTCTCTATCCTTTTATTTTTTTATAATTTTTCCAATTTAACACATACTAATAATGTCAATAGAAAGAAAGGAGAAATTATGAGTCACAAAAAATCTAAAAACAGACAAAAACACAATGCTTACAAAGGATATAACCAAAATCAACAAGCCAGTTATAGTGGTGAAGATGGTTTAATGAGTGAAAAATATAAAGAAAACTCAAATGCCCATGAATAATGTCAGAAGCTATGAAATTTGATTTCATAGCTTTTTAATTATGTTATAATAAAAATACAGGAGTGATAACTATGCAAAATATAATTATTTTAGATGATATGAATGAACATATCCAATATATACAAAACATCATTCAAGATATGCCCTATTCTTTTGATATCAAGACTTTCCATGACATTCAGACATTTCAATCACAAATCCAGCAATTTGATAATGATGCTATTATCATTATGGATATTATATTAGGACAAAACGATGGAATTGAACTGGCGAAACAACTCAATCAATTACAATGTCATTTTCAAATTATTTTTGTAAGTAGTTACCTTGAAAAAGCAACTCTTGTTTATGATACAAAGCATTGTTATTTTGTTTATAAACCAGAAGCCAGACAAAGATTACCAATGGCTATTTTAAAAGCTATGCAAAACATTCAAAATGAAAAACGTGTACTGGCAATTGATTTAAAAGATGGTACAACATGCATTTTATTAAAAGACATTCTTTATATTGAAAGAATCCAGCGTTATTCTTATATCCATACAGCTTATGAAATCATCAAAACATCATTGAAAATCAAAGACTTATTACAACAATTGACACTCCCTTTTATTCGTACGCATAATAGCTACATCATCAATGCTCAATATGTCAAAGAATTAAAAAGAACACATGTTATTCTCCAAAATCAACAACCGATTCCAATCAGTCGAGCATATCAGGAACATCTGAAACAACAATTTCATCTCTTTTTAATGCAGCAGCTTTAATATGAGTTCACTTGATATTCTTCGTACATGTTCTTATGCTCTTAACTGGTTACTTTATTTCTATCTTGTTCATCATATTTTTCCTAAAAAACTTCATTCTATACATATTATCCTTATCATTTCTATGACAATTATTGGTTCTTTGATTTCTGCTAATCTATTCTATCTAAATTTTATTTATAAAAATATTGTTTCATTAACGATCTTTATTTCTACTTCTTATATCATATATCATAAACCTTTAAAACGTTTACTCATGATCTATATTTACAACTTTATATTATCCATCATCGGGGAAGCATTCATTGCTCCCATATTTATTGATTCTAATCTTTCACTGCCTTCATGGTCTTTAGCCTATATAATGCATAACTTGTTTTTTTATATTGAAATCAAAATTTTTCTTTTCTTTTATCACAAAAAGATTCACAATCTTTTGACAGAACATTTTTCATATTTATTAATTATTTCTT